>JANTHQ010000017.1 GCA_024762375.1 Anaerolineaceae bacterium | reverse complement strand
AGCACGCATCAACCACGTTTTTTACGCTGATATCGACCCATTGGTTTGGCTCCGCATCGACCAGCACAGTGGTCATACCCAGTAGTTTGGGCTGTTTGAGATTGCGTGCCTGGTCATCGATATATACGCAGGTTTGTGGGGTGGTGTTCAATCGATGCACCACGGTGGTGTATGGGTGCAGTGCCGGTTTGCTGACAAAATTCACGGTGCGAATATCGAAAATTTCTTCAAAATATTCGCTGACGCCAAGCGCCGCGAGTACATTTTCGGCATGTTTGCGATATGAATTGGTGAAAATGTATTTCCGCATGGGCAGCGACTTTAAACATTTTGCCAAATCGGGGTTAGGCTGAATATAATCGGCCACCGAAATATCGTGCACAAAATCCAGATAGTGGTCAATATCAACCGCTTCTTCTTGCAGCAAGCCGCGCAACACCGTCCCGTAAGTGTAGTTAAAATACGCCCGACGCTCGGTGGCTTCTTGATAGGTTAGCCCCAGCGTTTCCATCAAATACGTTTTGATGCGCTCGCCGATAGCCGGCATCACGGGCGTATTGCGCGGATACAGGGTATCGTCCAAATCAAACAGTGCATGCTGCAATGGCATAAAAGTAGTGTCCCGGAATGAAAATCGCCAAAAACGGCGGTTATTGATTTTCTTGAATAATTTCGCTGATGATAGCGCTATCGATATTTGCGCCGGTGAGCACGCAAACCACCGTTTTCCCGGCAAACTGCGACGGGTCTGTCAATAGTGGCGCAATCGCAATCGCCCCCGATGCTTCGACCAGCAACTGCTCGCGATTGAGTAGGGTAAAAATTGCGCGCCGTATCTCTGTTTCGGAAAATGTCAGCACGGTTTCGATGAGTGTGCGTGCCAGATAAAACGGGATGCTCCCAAATCCGCCCGCCAAACCATCCGCAAGGGTCGGTTCATGGTCATACGGGTCAATGGGGAAACCCTGCTCCAGCGACAATTTCGCGGCGGGAGATGCCGCCGGTTGCACCGAGACAACATTTGTGCCGGGATTGACCGCTTTTGCCGCCAGCGCGATACCGCTAATCAGCCCGCCGCCGCCGGTGGGAACCAGTAACGTATCGGCAGCCGGAAGCCCCATCATAATTTCCAGCCCGCACGTTCCCTGCCCCAAAATTACATCCACATCGTTATAGGCAGAAATATATTGTGCGCCCGTCTCTGCAGCGAAATTTTCGGCGGCTTGATGAGCGGCTTCATACGTTTTGCCTGCTTTTTTTACCGTGATGGCATATTGCGCCAGTTTCTGCCGTTTCGATACCGGCGCATTTTCGGGAACAAATACCGTCACCGGCGAAAGATTCAGCGCTTCAGCGGCGTATGCCACCCCCAGCCCGTGATTTCCGGCACTGGCGGTAACGACGCCGTCAAATTGTCCGCGTTCGGCCAGCAGCGCCAATTTATTCAGCGCGCCGCGAACTTTAAAGCTGCCGGTTGGCTGCAAAAAATCGAGCTTCAGCCAAACATCGGCATCGCATAAATTGCTGAGATATTTACTGGGGATGAGCGGCGTATGTCGAATATACGGCGATATTCGGCGATGGGCAGTCACAAAATCGTGTAATCTTGGCGCAGGAACAGTCATAATAACTCCATTACGGCGTGTTGGCGTGCGTCTCTATAACTTGCTGGGTGAGCAAGTACCACTGATTTAAAGTTGCAAATCGGTCGGCAGAACTGGCAATCATTGGCAGTTGAACATTTTTTACATTGGCACGTACAGCAAATGTATAGACCGGGTAATATAATACCAGAGCAGGGGTTTGTTGTGCAAAAATCTGTTGGAACGTGTAGTAATCTTTTATGCGCTCGTTGCGAGTGAGCGTGGTCCGGCCATGTTCCAGCGCGATGGAAGCATCGGTGTCATCCCAACCGCCGAAATTTTGGCCGCCGTCAATTTGCGACTGATGCCAGAAACGATAGGGGTCGGGGTCGCCAAAAAGTTCAATATTGACCAATGCAGCCTCAAAATTGTGGCGATGCAGCCGGTCAGAAAAACCATCGGCCGCACGCTCAACACGCACCGAAATACCGGCCTGCTGCCACTGTCGGGTCAAATTGTCGGCTACCGCTTGATGGGTGGGGTCATCACCAACCAGCAGCGAAAATTCCAGCGGTTGAGTTCCGTTGTCTCGGATGCCGTCACCGTCGGTGTCAATCCATCCTGCTTGCGCCAGCAGATCTGCCGCCGCAGACGGATTAAAATCGGGGAAAGGCTGGTTAGGGTTAAATGCCCACTGCCACGGCAAAAAGGGCCCCTGCGCCACGACAGCCTGTCCGCTCAAAACGTCGTCAATCAATTGCTGACGGTCAATCAGCATCAGCAACGCCCGCCGAATTTCGGCCATTTGAAAAAACGGTAATTGCTCCGGTTGTTGTAAATTCAAATAAACCACGCTATATTGTGGCAATGGGGCGCTGAACAGATTAACATCGGCCTGATTTTCCAACTCCGGCAACAATTGCGGCGGTACACTGCCGATGCCGTCCAGCAAACCTGCGCGCCAATCGCCCAGCAGGGCATCGGCGGAAGGATACATTTGGAATTTTATGTCGGTGATGCGGCTTTTGGGGCCGCGAAAACGCGGATTGCGGGTGAGGGTGACGCTTTGCGCGGTCAGTTTTTTAACAAGGAACGGCCCTGTTCCCACCGGCGACAGATTGAATTTGCTGGTGAGCAGTTCGCCGGCCGAGATGCCATTCAGCAAATGTTTGGGCAATATGCCGATGGTTGTGTAATATGGAAACGATGGAAAGGGAGCATCCAGCACAAAACGGAGGGTTGTGTCGTCCACCGGCTCGATTTTTACGGAACGCCACAAATCGCGCCATGCGGGGTTGCCGGGAAAATCACCGGCACGGATTAAATTCAGCGTAAAAATAACATCATCTGCCGTGAGCGGCGCACCATCGGCCCAAAATACATCCGAGCGCAACACAAAAACATAGGTGCGCCCATCAGCAGAGACAGTCCAATTTTCGGCCAGCAGCGGAAACAATTCGCCACGAGCATCTACCCGGGTCAATCCTTCAAAAATCAGGCTGGCGATATCGGCATCAATGGGGTTGTATTCGGCAAGCAGGGGATTTAAATATTGCACCGCCCCGATGTTCCCTTCGCGATAAATACCACCTTCGGCGGGAACTTCGACGGTAACTTTTTTAACAACAATCGATTGGAGATAAGCCGCCAGCAGTAGCATCCCCGCCACAGCGAGAATCGCCTGCCAGCGAATGAAACGTCCCATACACAGAAACAGCGGGCACAAAAATACTTCTGTGCCCGGTACAGTCTATATGATTAAAAAGATGAACTACCCGAGCACGACAATCAGGACGGATATGGCGAAAAAGGCAATGGCCAAACCGATGGTGGCTTGGTAGAGTACTTTTTCTGCACCACGCCGCGTGCGAGAAAAGCCGCCTGTGCCACCGAACACACTGCCCACGCTGCTATTGTTGCCCTGCAGCAGAATAACAGCAATGAGTGCCACTGAAAGGATAATTTGAACAATTTGTAATGCAATAACCACGGTTCACACCTCAGTAAAAATTTAACCCACAGATTATACCATTGAACATATCCACACGCCAATGTTGATACCGTTTTTCTGCATTCGGGCATCACTTGACAAAACGGCTATTCCCCCGTAAAATATTTATGTGAAATTATTATGGTAAGTTGTGGGGTGTTATGGCATTCGGTCAGCAAAAGTTAGATAATTTGAGCGTCGAAGAATTGGAACGCGTGCTGAAACTGAAACAGCGCGAAATTCGCAAAGAGCGTTTTTTGCGGCTGTCTGCGGCGGGCGCATCCCGAAACGCGGCATTACTCAGCACCGAACCGCTACCGGTTGAAAAACCGGCTCGCCCCCCAAAACCCAAAACGCTCGCCGACCGCCTGCTGACAATGGTAGAAGTTGCCGCTGTGATTGGGCTGCTGGTAATTTTGGGCATCTCATATAATAATTTGCGCTCGCTGAACCGAGACATGGCCGCGACGCAATCGGCTATGGTTGCCGCCACTGCCGCACCGAGTGTCGCAGCTTCGGCTGCACCGCTGGCGATGCCCGCCGCCGAATCCGCCTCGCTGCCGTTTGACCGATTGCCCGGCGGGCACACGTCACCCACCTCGGCGGGTGGCGCCGTCCCCGATATCCCCGCGCACCTGCAAAACTGGGTACAACCGCGCAGTACCATCGCCCCCGCCATCGAAGCACCGGAACAGCAAGCCGCACCCGGAACTCGTATCGTCATTCCCAAAATTAATGTCGATGCCCCCATCATCGAAGGGGTGACATGGGAAGATTTGAAAAAGGGTGTAGGGCATTTGCCCGGTTCAGCATTCCCCGGCCAACGCGGCAATCTGTATCTGGCTGCACACAACGATATTTTCGGCGAAATTTTCCGCTATTTGGATAAATTAGAGCCGGGCGACCGCTACTACATTTACGCCGGAGACACCAAATACACCTATGAAGTCCGCGAAAAACGGATTATCAACCCCACCGATGTGGAAGTGATGCTGCCCACCACCGGGCCGGTTGCCACACTCCAAACGTGTTACCCGTATCTCATCGACACCCACCGGCTGGTTGTGGTTGCCGATTTGGTCGAATAACTTTACGCCACCCGCACAATAGAATAGATATCATACGCGCCGAGTTTGTCGCGCCCATGCAAAAAATCGAGTTCAATGGCGAAAGCAAGCCCGGCAACGGTACCGTTCAGGCGTTCAATCAGTTTACACGTTGCCAGCGCTGTGCCGCCGGTCGCCAGCAAATCGTCAATCACCAGCACCCGCTGCCCCGCTTCAATGGCATCCACATGTATTTCCAGCGTGTTTGTGCCGTACTCCAGCGTATAACTTTCGCTGATTTTCTCGGCGGGCAATTTGCCCGGTTTTCGCACCGGCACAAATCCCACACCCAAATTATATGCCAGTGGCATGCCAAAAATAAATCCGCGCGATTCCACGCCGGCAACCACATCAACCCGCCGCGATTTGGCATATTCGGTCAGCCTGTCAACCGATTCCTTTAACGCCGCCGGATTTTTCAGCAAGGTGGTAATATCTTTAAATAAAATGCCTTCAACCGGAAAATCCGGTACATCTCTGATGGTGCTTGCTAAGTCCATCACGCTCTCCTAACGTTATGTTGAACCGAACATCCGTCCGGTATATTATACCAAGTTTTCATTCTATCAAAAGCGGTTGGAATGGGCAAGTGGTTCACTCGATGGTATAATTTATTGCGCGAATGGATGGAGAGAACACGATGCCCAATTTGAAAATATCGCAACACCTGCTCATTATTTTGGCAATTGTCACCACCCTGCTGGCGATGCTCGGTTGCCAATCGCCACTGCCCAGTCCCGCCGCCCCAACCGATACCCCCGCACCGACCATCACCCCCAAACCGGTCAGCACCGCCGCCGATTTTATCACCAGCAACCCCACTCCGACCGGCATCACCATCACGCTGTGGACCGTGGACGATTTTTCGCCGCAAATCAGTTTGGTCAACCAAACGCTGGCCACATTTCAAGAAAAAAGCCCCACCGACAGCGTCGCCGTCTTTTTGAAAAAGGCCAGCGGGCAAGCCAGCGCGCTCGACTATCTGCAAACGATGCCCACGGTCGCGCCGGAATTGCTGCCGGATGTCATCATTTTGCGCGATGACCAACTGGCACGGGCATGGCGCACCGGGTTGTTGCAACCACTTTCGGGCAAACTCGACCGCACCATCATTCAAGATTTACTGCCGGCTGCCGCCGCACTCGGCACGGTTGATGACCAACTGGTCGCCATCCCATTGGAACTGAACACCGAACATTTGGTGGTGAATACCACGCTCATCACACCGACCCCGCTGCAGTGGCAAGATGTAATTTCGCAAAACACCACCTATCGATTTGCTGCCGCAGGCGCAAACAACACCCTCAGCGACGCTACACTGGTGCAGTATCTTTCAGCGGGCGGAACATTGGTTGATGCCGATGGCGCGCCCAAAATTGATGCCGATGCGCTGCGCGCCGTGCTGCACTATTATCAATCGCTGCTGAAAAACGGCACAATCTCCGCAAAAATGCTCGATGCCGCCAACCCGATCGATTTTTGGCCGGATTACAAAAATGGCGACATCGCCCTGACCCACATCGACAGCCATACATATCTGAGTGACCGCCATCAACTGCACACATCCGTTCCTGCCGCGATACCCACCCAAAACGGCGAACCACTGACCATCGTGCATGGCTGGGTGATGGTTTTGGTGACACACGACCCCTTCCGGCAAGAAGCCGCCCTGCGGTTGATGGAAACATTTCTCTCTACCGAAGCCAACGCCGCGTGGGCCAGTTACGCACAGAGTATCCCCTCTCGCCAAAGTGCGTTCAGTTTAGTTGCCGACGACGACCCATACTGGCAATTTTTGGGTGATTATCTGACCGCAGGCATTGCCCCACCGCGATTTAAAGGCTTCGATGCGCTGAGCAGCAGTATGCAGCAGGCGGTCGTTGCTGTCCTCAACAGCGATGCAACCGTGGATGAAGCCGTTAAAACAGCACTGGATAGTCTGGAAAAGTAATTTATGGATGACACACTATACACCATCATCAACACCGCCTTGCGTGCGGTAGACCCGTTCAATGCAGTGAAAAACGTGCTCCACCGCGAAGGAAATTTACTGCGCTGTGGCGATACCGATTACAACTTGGATACCATCGACCGCATAACGGTCATCGGGTTCGGCAAAGCGGGCGCGCCAATGGCGCAGGCGGTGCATTCGCGGCTGGCAGACCGAATTGCCGCAGGCGCAGTTATCGTCAAATACGGACACACCCTCCCCGCCGATGCCGACATCTCGCCCATTGCCATTTTGGAAGCCGGGCATCCCGTTCCCGATGAAAATGGCGTGCGCCACACTCGCCGGCTCATCGAACTGCTGGCAGACATCCGCCCCACCGATTTGGTGATTGCGCTCATTTCCGGCGGCGGTTCTGCGCTGCTGGTGCAGCCGGTGGCGGGCGTTTCGCTGGCAGATGTGCAATCGCTGACCGACCGTCTGCTGAAAGCGGGCGCGCCCATCACCGCCATCAACACCGTGCGCAAACATCTATCGCGGGTAAAAGGTGGGCAACTGGCAAAACTAGCGGAACCGGCCCGCATCGTCAGCCTCATTTTGAGCGATGTCGGCGGCGACCCGCTCGACAGTATCGCGTCCGGCCCCACCGCACCCGACCCCGGAACATTTGCCGATGCCATCGCCGCGCTGAAAAAATATGGGTTGTGGGATGATATTCCCCCCGCCATTGCCGACCATCTGCGCGACGGCGCAGCCGGGGTTCACCCCGAAACGCCCAAACCGGGTGATGCCGTTTTCACTCGCGTGCAAAATGAAATTATCGCCAACAACCGCACCGCGATAGACGCCGCTGCGGAAGCCGCCCGCGCACACGGATTCGCCGTCAGCGTCCACCCGGATTTTGTGGAGGGCGAAGCGCGCCATGTCGCACAGTGGGTAGCGGAAAACACGCGTCAACTGCGAAAAACAGTGGATACCGGCGGCAAACCGGCGGCGTTCATTTTCGGCGGGGAGACAACCGTCACCATTCGCGGCAACGGGTTGGGCGGACGGAATATGGAATTGGCACTGGCCACCGCGCTGAACATCGCCGGGCTGCCCCGTGTGCGGGTGGCATGTGTCGCCACCGATGGCAACGACGGCCCCACCGATGCGGCGGGCGCCATCATCAGCGGCGAAACGGTCGCGGCGGCGGCAAAACGCGGATTGAATGCTGCCGCATTTCTGCAAAATAACGACAGCTACCATTTTTTTGAAGCCAGCGGCGAACTGCTGAAAACCGGCGCGACCAATACCAACGTGAACGATATCGGGTTGGTGCTGGCATGGTAAACGCCGATTTGTTGCATCCCACCCTGCGCCCACCAACCCCCGGCCGTCTGCGAAAAATCGGTGCGGTTGATTTGGTGATTGGCTTCACCACACACAGCGTCAAACCGGCGTTGGCGGCAAAACTCGCCCGGCAAGCCGTGCGCGGCGCGAACAAATATTTCCCCCGTCTGAAAACAGTCATCATCCATACCGATACCGGTTTGAGCGAGCGCACCCGTCAGGCGGTGCAAGCGGCCGGTTCTGCGGGGATACCCGTCATTTCCAGCCGCTACACCGGCGTACTGGGCAAAGGCGGCGGCACGGCAGCGATTTTGGATGGGGCGGTCCAACTCAAAGCCCGCACCACCATCATTTTGGATAGCCACACCACCGACCTGCCACCCGAATGGATACCGGCGCTGGCAACGCTGGTTCTCAAAAACCGCGCCGATTTGGTCAAAGCGCGGTACGGCTGGCAGTTGCCCGATAGCGCGCTGAACGATTTATTGCTATACCCGTTCACCCGTGCGGTATGGCGACTGAAATTGCACCACCCGGCAGCGGGCGATTTCGCCGTATCACAGCGTGCGGCGGCATCCATTCTGCAACAGGATGTGTGGGGCACCGAAGTGAACCGCTTCGGGTTCGACATTTGGTTGAGCACTTTTGCCGCCATTCAGGGCTGGCGTATCGCACAAGCGGCGGTGGGCGAAAAACCGCCAATTCCGGCAGTATCGGCGACACAAATGATGAGCCGCTTCACCGACACCGTCGGCACAATGTTTCGACAGCTCCATTTGCGCTACCGGCACTGGCAACAACTGCCGCCACCGATAAAAACCGCCACGTTTACCGAATTTTCGCCACCCGGCACACCTTCTCCGACACCGTTATTGGACGTCACGCCTTTTATTGAAACGCTCACACTGGGTTGGATGGAATACCGGCGGTTCTGGCAGCGCATCGTGTTCCCCGAAAATCTGGCTGCTGTGGAATATCTCGCCAGCCACCCCGCCGAATCCTTCCATTTTCCACCCGATTTGTGGGCAAAAATTGCGTATGACTTTGCAGTTGTTTACAATAAAGGAGAACGCGACCCGGATGCAGTGGCGCAAGCGCTTTATCCCCTTTTCATCGGGCGGCTCGCCAGTTTTGCCGGAGAAGTCGCCGGGCTGACGGCTGTCGGGCGTGCAGGAACCATCGCTGCACAAGCGGTAGAATTTGAAGATTTGCTGTCATATCTCAACTACCGTTGGGAAAAATACCTGCCATGGGTTGACAGCGGGGAAAAAAGATAAAGCCATCATTTTAGGAGCATTTATGACCATCAAATTTGGTACCGACGGCTGGCGCGCCGTCATTTCAGACACCTTCACCTTTGAAAACCTGCGGCTGGTTTCGCAAGCCGCCGCCGACTATCTACACGAAAATGCCCCGACAGACCCTTCGGTGGTCATCGGTTTCGATACCCGATTTCTGTCCGACCGGTATGCCGCCGAAGTGGCAAAAGTGATGGCCGGCAACGGCATCACTGCCCATCTCACCCGCGCAGATTGCCCCACGCCCGCCATCAGTTACAACGTGGTGCACAAAAAAGCCAATCTGGGGGTGATGATAACCGCCAGCCACAACCCCCCGCGCTATAACGGTTTCAAACTCAAAGCCGATTATGGCGGCGCGGTGACCAAAGAGGTTACCCGCAATATTGCCGTCCGGCTGGACGAAAATCGCGCGCACGGCAAACAACCGGCATTGATGGGCTACGAAGAGGCACTCGCCGCGAAACTCATTCGCCGGTTTGACCCTGCGTGGGCATATTACGAGCATCTGACCAGCAATCTGATTGACCTCGACATCATTTCGGCGGGCGAACTGCGCGTGGTTGCCGATGGCATGTACGGTTCCGGGCGCGGCGCGTTTAAAGAAGTGTTGTCTCGAACCCGCACCCGGGTTTTCAATATCCGTTCAGATATGAATCCCGGTTTTGGCGGTATCCACCCCGAACCCATCGCCCGCTATCTGGAGGAACTGGTTGCCACTGTTAAGCAGCGGCACGCCCATGTTGGGCTGGCAACCGATGGCGACGCCGACCGCATCGGCGCAGTGGATGCGCTGGGCAATTTCATCGACCCGCATCACATTATGGCGCTCAGCCTGCGCTATCTGTATGAAAAACGGGGATGGCGCGGTGCAGTGGTCAAAACCGTCAGCTCCACTTTGATGCTCAACCGGCTGGCAAAAAAATACAACCTGCCGCTGCACGAAACGCCCGTCGGGTTCGATGGCATTGCCCATTTGATGATGACCGACGATGTGCTCATTGGCGGCGAAGAATCGGGCGGCATCAGCATCAAAGGGCATGTGCCGGAAGGCGACGGCGTGCTGATGGGACTTTTACTGTTGGAAGTGATGGCAGATGCCCACGTTCCCCTGCATGAACTGGTTGCCGATTTGCAGAAAACGGTCGGCCCCACATATTACCGCCGCACCGACATAAAATTGAGCCAGCCTGTGCCCAAAAAAGAGATGGTCGAACGGCTGGCAAACGAAGCCCCCGCCAGCATCAATGGCGAACGCATCGTCTCGGTGCAAACCAGCGACGGCATCAAATTTATGCTGGCAGATGACAGTTGGCTGCTCATCCGCCCATCCGGCACCGAGCCGGTGCTGCGCGTCTATTCCGAAGGGGCAAATAAACAGGCAGTAGATAGCATTCTCGCTGCCGGACGCGCCATGGTGAAAATATAATCTCTGGTCACCGGACACTTTTGAAAAATTAAAAAATAGAACACGGATTGTACGGATTACGAGGATTTTCACTGATTTTTTTAAAATATATCTGTGTAAATCTGTAACATCAGTGTTATCTGTGTTCTAATTGCAAAAACTGTCCGGCAACTAGATATAATCTATCTTTCGGAGCAGAAAAATGAAACGACCCACAATGCCCAACCGCATTCCCCGCCGCGCCGCCGTCGGCGAAAAAGCATCGTTCACCCGTACCCTCACCGATGGTGACGTTTCAATGTTCATCGGCGCCACATGGGATGTCAACCCGTTACACACCGATAACAGTTATATGGCACAAACCCCATTCCAGCGACGCATCGTGCCCGGTTTGCTGACTGCCAGCCTGCTCACCCATTTGGGCGGTTTGTGGGCATTTTTGGGCAGCGAAATGCATTTTTACTATACCGCCCCTGTCTTCATCGGCGACACCATCACCGCCACCGCAGAAGTGGTCAAAGCAGATGCCGAACGCGGATGGGTAAAATTGGCATGCGCCTGCATCAACAGTGCCGGAGAAACCGTTCTGACAGCAGAAATCACAGGCTACCCCGGCAAATTTGAAGAATAGCCCATCTTTTTCTATAATACCGTGTTGGATATTTTTAGATTCTTGCTAACATAGAGGCATATATGGAATATAAAGATTATTATAAAATTTTGGGCGTGGATAAAAACGCCACCACCGATGAAATTAAAAAAGCATATCGCAAACTGGCGCGAAAATATCATCCCGACATGAACCCCGGCGATAAAAAAGCCGAGGAGCGGTTCAAAGAAATTAACGAAGCGAATGAAGTCCTTTCCGACCCGGAGAAACGCGCCAAATACGACCAAATCGGCAGCGCATACCAGCGCAGTGGCGGTGCGGGTTTCAACTGGGGCGAATGGACACAAGTTGACCTGAACGATTTGTTCGGGGGTGGCGCAGGTGGCAGACGCCAAACCAGCACCGGTTTTTCCGACTTTTTTGAAGCCATCTTTGGTAATATGGCAGCGGGTGGCGGTATGGGCGGCCAAACCCACCGCAGCCAAACGTTCGCCCGGCGCGGACGCGACATCACCCGTGATGTGGAAATTTCGCTGGAAGAGGCATATCACGGCACAACCCGCATTTTGCGCACCGCCAACAATCGCCGGCTGGAAGTGAAAATTCCCGTTGGCGCGAAAAACGGCACCAAAGTGCGCATCAAAGGTGAAGGCGCACCCGGTAGTGGTGGCGCACCGAACGGCGACCTTTTCCTGCGGGTGAATATCGCCAAGCACCCGTCGCTGGAAGTGGACGGCGAAGACCTGCGCACCACCGTTAATGTAGATTTGTACACCGCCATTCTCGGCGGCACGGTGGAAGTCCCCACCCCCAAAGGGAAATTGAAACTAAAAATTCCGCGCGAAACGCAAAACGGCAAAACGTTCCGCCTGCGCAATCAGGGAATGCCCAAACTGAACAACCCGAAATCGTTTGGGAACCTGTATGTCACGCTGAACGTACAATTGCCGCAAAACCTCAGCCGCGAAGAAATTGCGCTGTTTGAAGAACTGCGCGATTTGCGCGAGGGGCGTGTATGAGCCGCTTTGCCATCGCTTTTGGCGCAGCGTTCGCCTTTTTGGGAGTTGCTGCGGGCGCGTTCGGTGCGCATGCACTGCAACCGTATTTTGCCCAGCACCCGGCGCTGGCAGATATTTACCGCACAGCGGTGCAATATCAAATGTATCACGCGCTGGGATTGCTGGCAGTGGGGTTGTTGGCAGAAAAACTGTCGCGCCCGCTGGCAACCGCCGCCGAATATGCTTTTTTCGGCGGCATCATTCTATTTTCCGGCAGCCTGTACGCGCTGGTCTTTTCACAAATTCGCATTTTTGGCGCGATTACCCCGCTGGGGGGTGTCGCGTTTTTGGTGGGATGGGCTTGCCTGTTCATCGCCGCCATCAAAACGAAATAACCCATTCCACACCGAGGTGAAAATTATGACCGTTCCCATCAACTGGGATTTAGATTCCATCTTTCCCGGCGGCAGCGATTCGCCGGAATTTGCCGCTTTTGTGGCACAACTCACCACCGACCTTTCCGCGGCAAAAGCCGAGCCCGCACTCCCGGCGCTGGCACCGGAAACACATTCTCAATGGATTGACGCCATCAACCGCCTGTATGATTTATCGGCACGGCTGTTTCATGCCGGGTCATTCACCGGCTGTCTCGTTTCGCAAAACGTGAACGACGACAAAGCCCGCATGCTCGATGCCGAGTTGGACAGTCTGCACGCGCAGTTGGAAACACTGTGGACTCGATTCGCCGCAACTGCCGCCGAACAGCCCGACGCGGCGTGGGATGCGCTGCTCGCCACCGACGCACTGCAGCCGGTCGCTTTCAATTTGAATGAACACCGCACGCAAGCCAAAGACAAACTTCCGGCAGATGTAGAAGCCCTGATTGCCGAATTGGCGGCGGACGGTTATCACGCATGGGACCAACTGTACAATGTCGTTTCCGGCAGCAAGCAGGTTGAATTTGAAGAAAACGGCGAGAAAAAACCGATGTCGCTGGGGCAGTTGCAGAGCAAATACACCGATGCCCCCGACCGCGACGTGCGCCGCCGCGCTTTCACCCTGTTTGAAGACACGTGGGCAGAACTCGCGCCAGTGGTTTCGATGGCGCTCAACTATCAAGCCGGGTTCCGGTTGACAACCTACAACCATCGCGGCTGGGAATCGGTGCTGAAAGAGCCGCTATCCGACAACCGCTTGCGTCGCGAAACGCTCGATGCGATGTGGGGCGTCATCGCCCAAAAAAGCGACCGTCTGCTCGATTATTTCGATGCCAAAGCGAAAGTGCTCGGCGTTGACCGGCTGACATGGTTCGATGTGAATGCCCCCATCGGCAATTTGAAAAGCGACTTTTCGTTTGAAGAAGCCGCCGATTTTGTGGTGGAAAATTTGGCGCGGGTGAACCCGGATATCGCCAATTTCTGCCGGATGGCGGTCAACAGCGGTTGGGTGGAATCGGAAAACCGCCCCGGCAAACGCGCAGGCGCATTCTGCACCCGCCTGCCGCTCAAAGGCGAAACACGTGTGTTTATGACCTTTAACGGCAGTTATAACGGGCTTTCCACACTGGCGCACGAACTGGGGCACGGCTATCACGGATATGTGCTGCGCGATATGCCGTTCGGCGCACAGCGATACACCATGAGCGTTGCCGAGACGGCGAGCACGTTCAACGAATTGGTGGTAACGGATGCGTATCTGAACCAAACCACCGATGCCGGCGAGCGACTCGGTCTGTTGGACAGAAAATTGGGCGACGCGACAGCATTTCTGATGAACATTCGCGCCCGTTTCGATTTTGAGCGCGAATTTTTCGCCCGGCGTGCCAACGGGCAACTCAGCGTGGATGAACTTTCGGCGCTGATGGTGGACGCCCAGAAAACGGCATATCACGATGGGCTGGCGCAGTATCACCCGCTATTCTGGGCGAGCAAACTTCACTTTTACATCACCCGCGCGCCGTTTTACAATTTCCCATACACCTTTGGCTTTTTATTCAGCCACGGCATTTATGCGATGGCACAAGAAGCCGGGACTGACTTCAAAAACCGGTATATCGCCCTGCTGCGCGATACCGGCTCGATGCAAACGGAAACGCTGGCGCAAACCCATCTCGGCGTGGATTTAACCCGCCCCGAATTTTGGGAAACGGC
>JANTHQ010000016.1 GCA_024762375.1 Anaerolineaceae bacterium | reverse complement strand
TTTATGTCATTTTTGGTCAGTTTTGGGCTGACCAATTTTGAGGGTATTTTTGGGCTTTTCGCTTTGGAACGGTATGGTTACGGGCCGAGTCAGGTTGGTTCGATTTTGATGGTGGTGGGTATTACATCTGCGGTGATGCAGGGCGGTTTTACCGGAAAGTTGACAAAGCGCTGGGGCGAAACACGCGTGATGCAGGGGGCATTGCTGGTCAGTGCGGTGGGATTCGTGCTGATGTTGCTGGCCAATTCGATGGTTACCGTGATGCTCACGACATCGTTTTTTGTGTTGGGAAATGCACTGCTGCGCCCCGTGCTGGCATCGATGATTTCGCAACAGAGCGCCCGCAGCGAGCAGGGGGTTTCGCTGGGGTTGCACAACTCGTTTATGAGTTTGGGGCGAATCGTGGGGCCAACTTGGGCTGGATTCGTGTTTGACATTAATATCGCACTGCCATACACCACCGGCGCAGTCATTATGGCGCTGGCGCTGGTTTTCACGATACTGTGGATGGCTCGTGGCGGGGGGAAAAGACGGGTAGAAACTGATTCGACAACGGTTGTCGCAGCCGAATGATGATGCTGTAGCAACTTGAATCTGATAAAATAGGCACAACATTTTCCAATAAAAAGCCATCGAACGTTGCTCGATGGCTTTTTTGTATTCCGGTAATTTTTTTTGAAACGCGAATCGGGCTTACAGCAGTTTCGCCACTTCGCCGAGCACGTTTGATAGCACGGTTTCTATTGTGCCGTCGGCGGTTGCACCCGCTGCCGGCACGTGGCCGCCACCGCCGAATTTGGCGGCAACTTGGTTGACCGGAACAGTGCCATTGCTGCGCAGGCTGATTTTTACCCGCTGGCGCGGCAATTCCACCAAAAATACCGATACATCAACCCCTTTAATTTTTTGTGACAGCCCGCTAAAACTATCCAAATCTGATGAGGCGACACCGAAGCGTTCCAGAATCTCCAGCGTGAGCACGCTGTATGCGGTGCGCCCACCGTGAGTCAGTTCGATGTGTTGCAGGGTGTAGCCTTCCAACTGTACCCGCGCCAGCGAATTTTGCTCGTACAGCCGATTGTAAATTTCGGCAGGGTGTGCGCCCGCTTCCAGCAATTTGGCGGTAATGCGGTGGGTGCGGGCATCGGTGCTGGAAAACCGAAAATTCCCGGTATCGGTGACGATTGCGGTGTACAGCGCGACAGCCATTTTCGGCGAAATTTCGCCGCCGATGGCTTCCGCCAACTCGACAATCAATTCGCCGGTGGCGGCAGCTGTGGGGTCAACCACGGCGACATCGGTGTATTTTACGCTGTTTGGATGATGGTCAATGCACAGCGATGGTTTATGCGCGGCGGCCAGCGCATCGCCAACGCGCCCCAAACGTGTCCACCCCCCCGAAGCATCTACCACGATGATTGCGTCTGCATCGGCGATGGTTTTGCGGTGTGCATTCGGTGAATATGTTTGCACCATCCGGTCCGGGTCGATAAAAGCGTATGTGGGCGGCATCGGGTCGCTATTTAAAATGGTTACGGTTTTGCCCAACTGTTGCAGCAAAAATGCCATCCCCAGTTCCGAACCCAGCGCGTCGCAATCGGGGTTGGTGTGGGCGCTGATGATAAAATGCTGGTGATCGTTTATGGCAGTAATAATTTCTGACCACATTGGAAGTGCCTCGATTCTATGTGAATGGAAGGTTTAAATGCAAGCCGGCACGGGTTAGGCCGGCGATGGTTTTCGCGTCTTCGATTTCCCCGCGGCGAATCATTGCAATTGCTTCTGACCACGGAACGGTTATATTTTCGATATGCTCGTCAAAATCGAAATTGGTTGCACCGGGCGTCAAGTCTGTGGCGAGAAACAAGTGCAGGAGTTCGGTGAGAATGCCCGGAGCGGTGTAAAATCCGCCGAGATATTCCCAGTGGGCGGCAGTGTCGCCGGTTTCTTCTGCCAATTCGCGTGGTGCTCCGACGGCAGGGTCTTCATCGGGATTGAGCGTTCCCGCCGGCAGTTCGACAATCCATTTTTGGGCGGCGGCGCGGAATTGGCGCACCAGCCGCACTTCATTTTCAGCCGTGAGGGCCACAATGACCACCGCGCCTTTGGTGCTGACAATTTCGCGGTTGACGTGTGTTCCATCGGCCAGAGTGGCTTCTCGCAAACTGAACGAGAGCATTTTTCCATTGTAGATGGTTTTTTCGCTGAGCGTTTTTTCGGGGGGCATATCGTATCCTTTCGCCAAAATGAAAACGCTATCAGCCGTAGGATACTGATAGCGTTTGGTTTGTCAATTTGTGCGTGTGTTTACGGCACGATAAGTTTTTGCCCGACATAAATCATATCGGGGTTGGTGATGCCGTTCGCGCTCATCAAAGCCTGTACTGTGATGTTGAACGAAACTGCGATGGTGTACAGGGTATCGCCGGGTTGGACGATATAGATTTGCCCGCCGCCGGTAGCGCCGCTGCCGGAAACCGGAATGCGGATTTTCTGGCCGACATAAATGACGGTCGGGTCAGAAATGCCGTTGTATGCCGCCAGCGTTTCGGCATCGACGCCGTATTGCAGCCCGATGCGGAACAGATTTTCACCGGGTTGGACGATGTGCACAATTTCCGAGCCACTGCCGCCGGTGCTGGCGGGCGGCGCGCTGGTGGGGGCGGTTGTCGGTGCGGCGGGAGCAGATGAACCGCCGGAACCGGCTTCGCTGGTGCTCATGGCCGTCAGCGGGGTGGCAGTCGGTGCCAATTGGATGGGGGTGGGTGTGCCGATAATCGGCTGAGAGGTGGCGGTGGCCACGACGGTCAGTATGGTTGGCGTACCGTCCACGGATGCCGGAACAGGCGTTGCCGGGAGTGGCGTGGGGGTTGGCACGGGTGCTTCCGGGCGCTCGCGGGCGCATCCGGTCGCGATGAGAGCCAACAATACAATGGCGACGATGATGCCGCTGTTCAATAGTTTTTTCATTTTGCTTCCTCCGCAGCAAACACTCAAGATGACATAAATATAATATCACAGACGCATTGTTACGTCAAGTTGAGCGAAAGGCTTCTGCCCGATTTTTTGGCAATCCATAACCGAAAGGTTACAATAACCGTGAAACTTTTCCAGATGATTTAGATTGTTCGGGAGCGATGATGCGACAAATTACGGCAAATGTATTCGGCTTTTCCGGGTTGATGGCCGGGCGGGTGTACGCCATCATCGAAGCCGACGGAATCTCGCTGGTGGATACCGGTTTGGCACTGGCAGCATCCAAAATTGTTCGCCAGTTGGCCGCGCACGGCTACCTGCCCACCGACATAAAACAGATTCTCATCACCCACGGGCATGGTGACCACATCGGCAGTTTACCAACCCTGAAACGACTTTCAGAAGCCACGGTTTATGCCTCCGCTCGCGAGAAACCGATTATCGAAGGGCGCGAAAAACCGGTGTACCCGCCGCGCGATACGTTGTCGGGTGTCGCCCGCTGGATGGCGCGTGATGCGGAATTGCTTCCCGGCACACCCGTTGATGAAACTGTCGGTGAGGGCGATGTCATTCCGGTGTTGGGCGGGTTGCACGTGCTGGAAGTTCCCGGCCACACACCGGGGCATTTGGCGTTTTGGCAGCCACAGCGCCGGATTCTGTTCTGTGGCGATGTGATACTCAATTTATTCGGATTGCGTTTGCCGTTTGCTGCTTTTACCCCGGATATGGCGGCAAACCGTGCTTCGGTGGTAAAACTGGCCGCGCTGGCACCGGACATTGTCTGTTTTGGGCACGGCAATCCACTGCAAAAAAATGCTGCACAAGCATTGGAAGCATTCGCCCGGCAGGTTAAAACGTCGGCGTGAGAGGAAAAAAGAATGCGCGAAATTATTTCGGAAATTGAACAGTGGTTGGCAGGCGGAAAGCAGGTAGCGCTGGCAACTGTGGTAAAAGTGTATGGCTCTGCGCCGCGCCCGCTTGGTTCAAAAATGGCTGTGTCATCGGCGGGCGACATGGTCGGTTCGGTGAGCGCGGGATGCGTGGAAGGCAATGTCTTTCAGCACGCGCAAGAGGTTTTAAAAACCGGCAAACCGAAATTGATGGAATATGGCATTACGGATGAAATGGCATTTGAGGCTGTGGGATTGCTGTGTGGCGGGAACATCGATGTGTATATTGAGCCGCTGGACGCGGCAATTTTCTCCGGCTTGAAAGATGCGCTGGCGGCGCAAAAACTATTTTCGCTCGCGACAGTGCTCGGTGGAGCGCACGCCGGTGGGAGAATGCTGGTGTTTCCCGATGGTCACACGGTGGGCGATTTGGGCGCGCTGGCAGAGCCGGTGCGAGATGCCGCCATCGAACAGATGAAAACCCAACACACGGTGCGCCAAACTTTCAACACGGCTGCCGGTCCGGCAGATGTGTTCATCGAGATTTATCCGCCGCCGCAACGATTGATTGTCATCGGCGCGGTACATATCGCCATGGTGCTGGCGACATTTGGAAAAGCGCTCGGATTTCGCACCATTGTGATTGACCCGCGTGATGTTTTTGCGTCAAAAGACCGTTTTCCGCAGGTTGATGAACTGATTGTCCAATTTCCCGCCGATGCGCTGGCAGAAATGCAGTTGGACGAAGGGTGCTATCTGGTGTTTGTCAGCCACAATGCAGAATTCGATAATCCGGCGTTGAAAATCGCTTTGAACCGTCCGGTGCGCTATATCGGCGCGCTCGGTTCGCGGCGAACGCACGCCAAACGCGTGGAATCGCTGACGGAGATGGGGCTTTCTGCGGCGCAAATTGCCCGGATCCACGCGCCCATCGGGTTGGATTTGGGCGCAATTGGCCCTGAAGAAATAGCCCTGTCGATTATCGCGGAGATTATCGCAGTCAAACGCGGCAAAGCTGATTAGGGCGTGTTGACGTTTCACCGTTTGCCGGGATAAACGCATCCTGAGTAGCGATTTGCCCTGCAAATCGCGTATCGAAGGGCGTTTATCCCGCCGAATTCCACCCTTCGATACGCCCTGCGGGCTACTCAGGGTGAGAAATCAGCAAGAACCTAACCCCGAGCGCCATTCAAATGGAAGCGGGCGGCCATCGTCTGCATGGTGACGGCCATTTCTGCGAGTGCCTGTGTCGCCGCGCTGCCCGATGCGACCCGTTCGCGCATTTCTTGAGTGATGGCGTGAACTTCGGCAATCATATCATTGCTTTCGGCGCTGATACCGGTAACATGTGCCAGTGTTTCTTTCACCTCGTGTGATTTGCTGGCCATTTCTTCAGTTGTGGCTGTGTTATTTTCAATCACATCGCGCATAACGGTGACTGCTTCGGTGAGCGTCATTGATGATGCGCCGATGTGCTGGGCTGCGGCTGCAATTTCTTCAACCTGCTGGTTGACATTTTCAGCCGATTCGATGATATTTGACAGCGCTTGCTGCGACTCGGTGGCACGCTGCATACCGGCATCCACTTCGGCCGTGCCTTCATCCATTGCGGCGACAGCCTCGGCGACCACTTCTTGAATGGTTGAAACCAACGTTGCAATTTCTTGGGTTGCCGCCGCCGATTTTTCAGCCAATTTCCGAACTTCATCGGCTACCACAGCGAACCCTTTGCCGTGCTCGCCGGCCCGTGCCGCTTCGATGGCAGCATTCAGTGCCAGCAGGTTGGTCTGCGCGGCAATCCCCTCGATGGTCTCCACAATATCGCCGATTTCCGCGGATTGTCTGCCCATTTCTTGTACTTTCTGCGCCGAAACACCGACGGTTTTTTTGATGCGTTCCATCCCCACCACTGTCTCGCGGACGGTGTTCGCGCCTTCGTGCGCGATTTTTGCCGCTTTGGCCGCTCCCTGCGCGCCGCTCTGGGTGTTTTTGGCCACCTGCATAATAGCCACATTAATTTCTTCTGCGATGGCTGCCGCCTGATTGACCGCCTCGACCTGTGTCTGTGCCCCGCGGGCGATATCCTGAATGCCCGCCAGCATTTGTTCCACAGCCTCGGCGACCGTGTGCAACGCCTGCGATTGGGTGGTAATTTGCTGCGACAAACCCGCCATTCGCGCCGAAACATCGCCGGTGGCTGTGTCGGTGCGTTCCGCCACGGTGGTCAGGCTGGCGCTGGCTTGCGCTATTTCGGTTGATTCGGTTTGCAAATTGCCGATGATATTTTGCAGCGTGTCCATCATCTGCAGCAAACTCTGCCCCAATTTATCTTTTTCAGACGATGGCGCAATTGTCACATTCAAATCTCCGGCGGCAATTTTGGCGGCAACGTGTTCGATTTGCTGTAAATAAGCCACCATCTTCCCCACAGCCGTGACCATTTCGGCAATTTCGTCACTGCCGGAAACGGCCAGAGCCGTGCCGGGCATCAAATTTCCATTGGATATTTCTTCGCTGATGCGGGCAATGGTGTTGATGGGTTTGACGAGCCATTTGAACACGGCCCAGATGAACAGCGCGCTGACGCCGAAACTCGCTGCAAAAAATATCGCGGCGGTGGCCAACGTGTACCCGTATGTGCTGAACATCATCCCGAGCAAAAACGATACGGCAATGGTGGGCGAGGTGATGAGCAATATTTTTGTGGCAAGCCCTTTTCGCGAAAGATAATACGCCAGTACGTTTACCAGCGTCATTGTGATGATGGCTTCGAGCCCGATTTTCAGCAGGTCAGAAAATGGCATTGTTCCCCCTTGAGCGTTGACCGAATGTACCTGTTTTCACAGATTAATTATCGGCAGCGGGGGAAATTTCTCCATAAAATTAGCGTAAATAATTGGGGAAAAAGGCTGTTAAAAGCGGTGCGCGTTTTTTCATCCGAACTCCACCCTTCAAAATGCCCTGCGGGCTATTCAGCGGGAGAAATCGGGAAACGGCAACGGAACCTAATTTTCTGTATCGGAAAGTGTGGCTTCCGGCAGGGTGAAATAGAATGCCGCACCGAAGTTTTCACGGTCATCCACCCAAATGTTGCCACCCATCGTTTCTACCGCGAGTTTGCAGAAAGTTAAGCCTAAACCCACGCCGTTTCGCACTTTGCCGAGGTCAGCGGTGGTATCCAGTTGGGCGAACCGTTCGAAAATGATGGTGCGGTGCTGGGGGGGAATGCCTTCGCCACGGTCGGCGACACAAAATTCCACTTTGCCATCCACTTTGCGGGCGAAAATGGAAACGGTCTCATTTTCGGGGGAATATTTGACGGCATTGTCCAGCAGGTTTTCGATGACCCGCTGAAACATAATGGGGTCTGCCATAATGGGGGGTAAATCGGCGGGGAAATGTATTTCAGCGTCAACATGGTGCATTTTGAACAGCGGTTGCAGGGTAGCCAAACTGTTTTCCAATAATTCTTTGGCGTTCACCGGTTCAGGTTCCAGCACCAGTTGATTGTTTTCCAATTTGTGCTCATCCAGCAGTGTCAGCGTCAGCCGTTCCATTTGCCCGGCGGCGGCCAATCCCCCCTCAATGATTTTTTGGCTCATTTCGGTGATGGTGTTGCCGGGGTCCATCGTCAAAAATTGCAAAGCGCCAATCATCGCGCTGAGCGGCGCTTTTAAATCGTGCACGACCATGCCGGTCAGTGTTTCTTTTAAATCGCTCAACTCGTGCAATCGCTGGTTCACAAATTCCAATTCTTCTTTTTGCGCCAAATGGACGTGCCGCGCTTCGGTCAATTCGTCATTGAGCGATATAATTTGTTCGGATAGAAATTCGGCGCGTTCTTTGGCCTGCCGGTAATCAATCAGACTTTCTACCAGCCGTAATACCTGCCACGCCGAAAGTGGCGGCACCAGCACAAAATCGACATCGGAAATATAGGGTGGTGGGGTGTCGGCCGGGGGGGCGATGACCACCAGGTTGAAGATGGGGTTTTGCTCGCGCAAGATGGCAAATGCGTCCCACGCTGCCGGGGTGAGCATGGTTTCATCAATAATCAGCACCGAGGGGGGGTAGTTGCGAATTTTTTCGACCGGCTTGATAAATTGCGCGTAGCCGTAGGCGTTGTATTTTCGTGCTTTCAGTAGCGATACAATGGCTTCGCGTGCCGGGTCTGCGGAAATGATGAGCACGCCGGGGCCGGCCGGCCGTTCGGTTTCGCTGTGGTCGATATGGGTGGCGAGATATTGCAAAAATTGGCGGGTATCGAGTGGTTTGGGGAAGTAGGCCTGATATTTGAAATCGTGCTGTCCCGAAAGGCTGTGCCAATGTGGGGCGGCATTCGGCAGCGACAGAGCGGTTATCACCACCCGCGGAATGTCACGTGTGGCGGGATTTTCGTGCAATCGGTTGCAAACCTCAAACCCGCTCACACCGGGCAGCAAAACGTCGAGCGCAATCAGGTCGGGGTGTTCTTTTTCGGCCAGCCGAATGCCCGCTTCGCCATCGGCGGCGATGATGACGGTGTGACCGGCGCGAGTCAGGCTGATTTGCAGCATTTCCAGCGTGTTGGTGTCTTGGTCAATCAGCAAAATTTTCACGCGGTGCTCCTTTGCTCGCTGTTGCCGTCGGTGCCAAATTTGGTGTGCTTGTGGTGGTAATCACCGGGGTGGCAACCACCGGCGAGCGCGGCGGAATGATCCACTGTGGTGCGAGACTTTCGTGGTTGGCGGTCAGCGCGGCGGCAGGCGAACCGTTATCGGGCAACAGGTACAGGTCGTTGCCATAAACCACGACCGCCGCGTCGCTGCTGTCGGGATGGACCACCACCGGAAATTCCACGCCCGGCTGCTCGCCCTGGGGGAAAATAACGGTGGGGTTGCTGCCATCCCAATCTACACGTATAAGTTTATACCGACTGTTCACGGAATGCAAGGGATTGATGGCATTTCCATAAATTATGCCGTGCGGCGTCCACTGCGGATTACTCCACATGCCGGCTTTGGGAGCGATTTCGGCGCTGATGCTGCCGTCTGCGGCGAAGAGCCACACATCGAATACCTGACTCTCTTCCGGCGGTACGTCTGCTTCCGGTTCGCCGTGAACGACGGTGGCGATGAACGCGCTGTTGGGCGACCATGACACGGTGGGAACCCACGCCCATTCGCTGCGGGTTTGGTATGGCGGAAATTCTTTCAGGGTGGTGACGGTGCCATCGGTGGCATCAATCACGCCGATTTCGGAAGCGGTGGCGAAAGCGAATTTTGTGCCGTCGGGCGACCATTTGAAGTTCGACCCCCACCACGAATAGAGTCCACGGGTGTTGGGCGGCAAAATGCGGCGAGCGGTGTCGATGGGGCGTGTTGTGTCCCACAGCCACAAATCGTTTTGCGCCCGCCAGCCCGGCTGCCCCGGCGCGCGCTCGGCGGTGCTGTATGCGATGCGGGTATCGGTGATGATGGGCGACCATTCGGCATACAGCACGCCCTGCACCGGCAGCGAAATCGGTTTTTCGCCCACGATGCGGGCATTGACCATCCACAATTCGTTCAGTGGCGCGTCGCCGGTTTCGGTGACGGCGCGGGTGAACAATAACCGGCTGCCGTCGGGCGAAACAGAAAAAACGTGTTCGTCCAAATCGCCGCTGGTGGTCAGCAATCGGCGAGCGATGGTACTCTCTTTCATCAACCACGCATTGCCGCCGGACAGATAGATGATACTGCCCGGAAATGTCACTTTCGGCAGCGAGCCTTTCCCGCCGACGATGAGAATCTCATCCACCGGCGCTTTCGTCAGTACCCGGCTCACCTCTGTGCGCGACACTTCCGCGCCGTTTTCCAGCGTGATGCGGGTGGTAACTTCCTCTTCCCCGTTGACACCAAGTTGCTGGATGCGCTGTTCGCCGGCGGGTAGAACCTCATTCACCACAATTTTCTGGGCGAAAGGCACGGTACGGGTGATGGTTTCGGTTTTTTCGGTGATGCGGGTGACGGTGATAGCCATACCCGGTTTCAGTTGGACATACAAATCGGGGGCAACCCGGTCGAGTTCACCCAGTTGGATGCCCGCTTCCTGCATCAATTGCCCCACCGTGTTCGCCTCGGTGGTGCGGGTGATGGTTTCGCCATCCACGGCGATGGTGACGGTTTTTTCAGTGGGCTGGCAGGCGGCGAGGATAATGAATAACGAAAGGTAAATAATAGATAGAAGTTTTCGGTTCAAGATTTTCGGTTTCGGGTTCAAAGTTTCAGTTTTCAGTGGTCAGTTGCCAGTTTTCAGTGGTCAGCAAATGAGTGACGTTCACCCATTCGCAGATTCGCAAATTCGCCCATTCACTCTTCATTATTCGCCATTTGTTGCAGTTCATACAATTTGTTCAGTGCTTCCAGCGGCGACATTTCCTCGATTTTCAGCGATTGCAGGGCCTCCACCACCGGATGGTTTTCCGGGGCGAGAAATGACAGTTGCACCCCGCGAAATGTGTTGCGGATGTGCGCCTGCTCTGCCACCCGCGCCGAATCGCTCTCCAACTCCGCCAAAATTTCGTTGGCGCGGTCAATCACCGGTTTGGGAATACCTGCCAACTGCGCCACGTGTACCCCGTAACTTCTGTCGGCGCCACCGGGTACAATTTTATGCAGAAACACCACTTGCCCGCCGTGATTCGCCACGGCGACATTGTAATTTCGCACGCGGGGCAAGGTTTTCTCCAGCTCGACCAACTCGTGATAATGGGTGGCAAACAGCGTTTTCGCGCGCAGTTTCGGATTATTGTGGACATATTCCACAATGGCGCGGGCGATTGCCAGCCCGTCGTATGTGCTCGTGCCACGCCCGATTTCATCCAGAATGAGCAGACTGCGCGGCGTGCTCTGCGCCAGCAGCGCCGCCGTTTCGACCATTTCCACCATAAACGTGCTCTGCCCGGCGTGAATTTCATCCTGCGCGCCGATGCGGGTGAAAATGCGGTCAACCACGCCGATGTGCGCTCGCTCGGCGGGGACGAATGAGCCGATTTGCGCCATCAGCACAATCAGCGCCACCTGCCGCAGCAGGGTCGATTTCCCGCTCATATTCGGCCCGGTGATAATCCAAATTTGCTCATCGGCGGACAGGCGCGTGTCATTCGGCACGAACCCCGTCCCCGAATCCTGCACGCTTTTTTCCACCACCGGATGCCGCCCGTTGACGATGTCCAGCAGGTCGTCATCACTCAATTCGGGGCGAACATAATTGTTCTGCGCCGCCACCTGCGCCAGCGCCGAAAAAACATCCAGCCGCGCCAGCGCATCGGCGGTGCGGTACAATGCGCGATGATGCGCTGCAACCTGCTGTACCACTTCCTG
Source organism: Anaerolineaceae bacterium (assembly GCA_024762375.1). Taxonomy (GTDB): domain Bacteria; phylum Chloroflexota; class Anaerolineae; order 4572-78; family 4572-78; genus JANTHQ01. The sequence goes on along the minus strand of JANTHQ010000016.1, from coordinate 3,385 downwards.
AAAAATGCGCGCTTCGATTTCCAACTGCCGTTCTTCTGCGTTCAGCACCAAACTTTCATACTCTTTCAGTTCGGGGGTGATGAACCGCTCGGCATTGACCAGCGTTTGTTTGCGGATATATTCCGGCGGAACCATGTCCAAATTCGATTTGGTGATTTCGATATAATAGCCGAAAACTTTGTTGAACCCGACCTTCAATTTGGGAATACCGGTGCGTTCGCGCTCGCGGGTTTCCAGTTCGGCAATCCAGCGACGGGCATCGCGCGAACCGTTCAGCAGCGCGGAGAGTTCTTCCGAAAAAGCAGGACGGATGACGCCCCCTTTTGAAATTTGCGCCGGCGGGTCATCCACAATTGCCTGCGACAGCAGTTCCACCACTGCCGGGCACGGGTCGAACGTGTCTGCCAGCGCGGTAAATTGCGGGTTACCGTCGCGGCGCAAAGCGTCCATCAGCGGGGGGATGGCTTCCAGACTGGCGCGCAGGTCGGTTAAATTGCGCGGCTGGGCGATGCCCTGCAGAATGCGGCTGGTCAGCCGTTCCACGTCGGCGATGCCTTTCAGCAGGTCGCGGATTTCGGCGCGCATGGCGGTGCTGTTGAAAAACGCTGCCACCGCATCGAGCCGTGCGTTCAGCGCAGCCACATCCAGCAGCGGTTGGCGCAGCCACGCCCGCAGCAACCGCCCGCCCATCGGGGTGATGGTGGCATCCAGCACATCCACCAGCGAACCTTTGCCCGTTTCGCCGCGCAGGGTGCGGGTCAACTCCAAATTTCGGCGTGTGTGGCTGTCGAGCACCATAAACTGGCTGATGCTGTAATAGCGAATGCCGGTAATTTGTGCGACCGCGCCTTTTTGGGTTTGAATGAGATACTGCAAAATTGCCCCGGCGGCTTGCACAGCGGGCGTTTTTCCGCCCAGCCCGAAACCATCCAGCGTTTGCACGCCGAAATAGTGCTGCAGGGTTTGGGTCGCTTTTTCCGGGTCGAAACGCCAATCTTCCAACCGGGTCAGTGGGATGTTGATATGTGCCGGTTCAGGGCGGCTATCGGCGATGATCAACTCGGCGGGATTGAGCCGCGCCAGTTCGTCCACCGCCAGCCGCGCCACATTTTCGCCTTCCAGCAGCGTGGCGGCAAATTCGCCCGTGGTGATGTCCACATACGCCAGCCCGGCGCGATTTTCCTGCGGGTGGTGCAGACACGCCAAATAGTTGTGCTCTTTCGCTTCCAGCAGTGTTGGTTCGACCACCGTGCCGGGGGTAACGATGCGCACCACTTCGCGGGGCATCAGCCCGTTGACGGGTGTTTTGCTCACCTGCTCGCAGATGGCAACTTTGTACCCCGCCTGCACCAGCCGCGCGATATAACTTTCGGCGGCGTGATGGGGCACGCCCGCCATCGGAATTTTGCTCGTTTTGTCGCGGGTGGTCAGCACCAAATTCAACTCGCGGGCGATGGTGTGCGCATCCTCATCGAAGGCTTCATAAAAATCGCCCATGCGGAAAAAGAGGATGGCATCGGGGTGTTCGTGTTTCAGTTGCAGATATTGGCGGCGGACCGGTGTGCTCAACGTGATTTTCCTTTCAACAATCGTCCCGGATTTTAGTATAAAGCATTGCGGGGGAATGTCAAAGCGAAAAAATCGAAATGGTGATTGAATTTACGTAAAATTTGCCGTGAAATTACCCTGCGTTTACCCAAAAATATCAAAAATATTGTAAAATATGTCTAAAGATGCTTGATAGAGGAGTACCGTATGAGTTTGATAGCACTGCAAGCAGATATTTTGACGAAAGGTAATTCAGACGTGACAGACGCCGCTGCTTCAAAAGGGACAATTTTACTCGTGGACGATGAAGCTTCTGTGCGCGATTTTGTGCAATTGCTTCTGGAAGGTGAAGGATACCAAGTATTGATAGCCGGTGACGGCGAAGAGGCGTTGGCTGTGTACGATGATTTCGGCACAGATATTGGCTTGGTGATTTCTGACATAAAAATGCCGAGAATGGATGGCGTGGAACTCTATAAAAGGCTGTCGGCCCGTAACCCCGATTTGAAATTTCTGGCAATATCCGGGTTTATGATTCCGGAATCGTTAAACCAGTTGACCGAATGGGGCTTGCTCGATATCATCCGCAAACCGTTTTCCATTGAAATTTTGATACAAAAAGTTGAAGCACTGTTGGGATAAACACTTCCTCCCGCCGCAGGGTGATGGCATCAACGCGCCATCACCCTGCTTTTATTTTCTTTGGGAAAATCGGCGAGTGTGATATACTGACACGCTCGAATATCCGCAGATACCACAGAAAGGCGAATCCAATGAAAATCATTCGCAACCGTTTATTTTTGGCAATGGCGCTGGGACACACCACAGTGGATACCTTTAACAATTCCGGCCCGGTTATCATTGCCTTTTTAAGCCTGCCGCTGGGATTGAGCAACGCACAAATCGGGCTGGCGGCAAGTTTGTACACGCTTGGTGGTTCGGTGCTGCAACCGGTGTTTGGCTGGCTCGCCGACCGTTATGGCAGCCGGTGGCTGGCCGGGTTGGGTGTGTTTTGGCTGTTGTCATTTATGGCGCTGATGACATTTGTCGCAGGGTTGGGACAGTTTGTGTGGCTGCTGATACCATATTCGCTGGCATCACTCGGTTCGGCGGTGTATCACCCCGTCGCCGTGGCGACCGCATCGGATGCGGGCAAAGACAGTCCGGCCACTGCCACCGCGGTTTTCTTCCTTTTTGGACAGATGGGGCTGGCGGGCGGCCCGGTGCTGGCGGGATATTTACTCCAGAAAATTGGTATGACGGGTATTCAATTGATGGTACTCTTCTTTTTGCCGGTGGTGCTCTTCATTTTGACCGCACCCTTTCCCAAATCTCGCCACGCCAGAGAAATGGATTCCCCGGCAGAAACCAACCCCGTTCCCGCGCAGGCGATCCGCTGGGGGGCGTTGATTCTGCTGGCAGTGCTGATTGCCGCCCGCAGTTGGGCGCAATTGGGAACCATCACTTTCTTGCCGAAACTTTTTCAGGATAAAGGCTGGGAACCGGCAGCATACGGCGCGATTACCGGCGCAATGTGGCTCGCTTCGGCGATAATGGGTGTGCTGGCGGGTACAGCCGCCGACCGCTGGGGGCGCAAACGGGTTGTTTTTTGGATGATGGCGGGTGCAGTGGTGCCGCTGTACTTTTTGCCGGTGGTTGATGGTTGGCTGGCATTTGCGATGGCATTTTTGGCGGGCGGGATGCTCGGCGCGCCGCACAGTATTTTGGTGGTCATCGCCCAGGCGCTGTTACCGGGTAAAAAAGCGATGGCAAGCGGGCTGACGCTCGGTTATATGTTTGCGATGGGTGCGGTGGCAAATTACGGCATCGGCTGGCT
>JANTHQ010000015.1 GCA_024762375.1 Anaerolineaceae bacterium | reverse complement strand
CCACATGTCTTGCCGGGGCGCGCATTTTCGGCGATTTGGATGACCCCGACAGTGAAGTATCGAAACTGGTCAACAGCGGGCGGGCGAAACCGCTCGCGCCGGAAGCGGGAACGCATCCCAAAATTTACTTCATCGCCGATAAACCCAGCGATATGGACGCCTTGCCGGTGGATGTCGCCGCCGCAGGCATGACCCACGCGCACACGGCCAGCAAAAACATCGGCACGCTCGGCATTGGGGTGGCAACCATCGGCGCACTGGGCGTTTACGGATATGCCCGAAAAAACGCCAAGGACCATTTCGTGGAAGTTGCCGCCGAACTTGAAAAAGAATCTGAAAAGGAGGCGCAACAATGAAAAGCAACGAAACGCTCGTTCCCCGCTACCGATTGACTCAGCGCATTTGGCATTGGCTTTTCACCCTGGCGTTTTTGGTGTTGCTATTCAGCGGATTGGCATTGTTCATCCCCGCCGTTTCGGTGTGGACAGCCAGCGAAACGGGGCGATTGGTGCATCGCATTGCCGCCGTCGTGCTGATAGTGACGCCAATTTTGTACGCCATCACCGATTGGGATGGTTTCTCGCAACTCATCCACGATTCATTTTCGTATGACAGCGATGACATTGCATGGTTCAAATATTTCATTCCATACGTTTTCGGCAAGGCGAAAAATCTGCCGCCACAGGGCCGCATCAATGCCGGCGAAAAAATTCATCACGCCTCGATTATCGTGGGTATCGTCGTTGTGGCTGCCAGCGGGCTGGTGCTGTGGCTCTGGAAAGGGATTTCGCCTAGTGGTTATATGATCATGCTGATTATCCACGATATTGCGATGTTCGTGCTGGCAATTCTCACCATTGGGCACATCTTCTTCGTCTTTGTGTACGGCGCGCTGTCCGGTATGTGGAACGGTTATGTTACCGAGACATACGCCAAGTTGGAACATCCCAAATGGCTGGCGCAGATGAAGCGCGAAGGGAAGTTAACCAGCCACTAATTTTGTCTCACCATTGCAGGGGGAACCGAAACCGGTTTCCCCTTGCCAGAAGGAAACGATTATGACACAGCGGAATCACGCCATTTTGTTTCGCCTGTTAGCGCAGGCTTTTACCTACCCCGACGCAACGTTTGTCGCGCAATTGCAAAAAACCATCAGCGCCATTGACTTGAACACGCTGGACAATCCGCGTTGTGCTCTGCCCGGCTTCATCACCGCCACCAACCAACTTAAAGAAATACCGTTGGAGCATTTGCAAGCAGAACACACCCGATTGTTCATCAGCGCGTACCCGCACTTGCCGTGCCCGCCCTACGAGTCGGCCTATCGCGAGGGAACACTGCTCGGTAACTCGGCGGCAGCGGTTGACCGCATCTATCGCGAGCATAGGATTGTGGTTTCGGGTGAAGATGTTGACCATGCCGCTGTCGAGTTGGAGTTTATGGCGTTTTTGCTCACCGTTGGCGATGATGACGCTATGACTGATGCCGCATCGTTTTTTGAAACCCATCTGCTGGCGTGGATGCCCAAATTTGCCGCCGACATTCAGCAAGCGAGCAAACTGAATTTTTTCCGTGAGACGGGCATTTTGCTCGGCGCGTTTCTGGAAAATATGCGCCTTGAATTTTCGGCAGCGCAGGGTGAAATTTATGTATGAGCGGTTGATAACTGTTTGATTTTTTTGCACCCTTTTTTGGCACGCGGTATGCAATTCACACCGCGTGCTATTTTTTTAAAACCCTCACCGACAATTTGACAGGGGGTATATCATAGAAGGTAATTGAAAGACAGATTTTACCTGTGCCGAAAGGATATCATCATGATTACATTTCTCGCAGCAGTTATCATTTTGTTGGCTTCATTTCTATTTGCAATGCTCGGTTTGGGTGGCGGTATGGTGTACATTCCCACGTTGCACTGGCTTGGGTTCGATTTTAAAACCGTCGCCATCCCGCTGGGGCTGCTGCTGAACGGGCTGAACACGTCGCTGGCGCTGATACCGTATAGCCGCGCCGGGCTGGTCGATTGGAAGGGGATGTGGCTGATGGGGGTGGCTGCCGTCATCGGCGCCCCGATTGGCGCGCTGGTCGAGCCGCTGGTTCCCCACGATTGGCTGGTGGCGGCATTCGCGGTGGCGGTGGTGGCTGCCGCTGTCCGGATGACGATGGTTGCCGGCAAACCCGATGCCAGTGAACATATCGCGATGCCGCTATCACAACGCACAATTTGGGGGGGCGTCAGCGGGCTGGGCATCGGTTTTCTGGGGGGTATGCTCGGCATTGGTGGCGGGTTCATTATTGTGCCATTGCTGATGTGGATGGGTTATCCCACCAAGCAAGCTGCTGCCACTACGGCGATGGTTGTCACGTTTTCATCGTTTTCCGGTTTTTTGGGACACGTGGCGCACGGACAATTCCCGCTGAGCATCACCGTGTTCACCGCGATTGCCGTGCTGCTGGGGTCGCAGTTTGGGGCACGGTTTATGATGCACAAAGCCAAAACACCGGCAATCAAAAAAGTGTATGCCGCCGTGCTCTTTCTCATTTCGGCGAAACTGTTGTGGGAAGTGGCTGGGAATTTATTTCAGTAAACGTCAATTTTCCAAAAAGGTAGTGCCAGAGCACTATGCCTTTGCGGGACAACAGCACCTTCGGACTGCCGTTTTTGGCTCACAGTAGCAATGTTTCCATGGGCAGGGTGATGGTATTGCCGATGTCATCGGCATGGTAGTAATAACGTTCACCGGCACAACTGCGACACAAAATTATGCCGTCCTGTACTACTTCGCGCTCGTTGATGATTTCTTCGCCGCAGATGGCGCAAGTTACCCGTTTGCCGTTTTTGCTCCACAGTTTTTCCAGCGAAAAAGCAATCGTCACCGGTTCAGCAATCAACAATTCATCGGTGGGCATTCGCTGGTACGCCAGCAGATACGCCTCCCAATGATTTTTGGCATCGGGGGCATATTCCGGCGCGAGCTTCCGCGCGGCAGGGTTCGGGTGCACGCGAAATGCGCGCTCGGTTTTGCGGTCGATGAAGGTGGCGGCAACTTTCCCAAAATCTAAAATACGCATGGTGCGCCGCCCGACCCAGCAGTTGGTGGCCACAGCGATACCATCTGCGCCGCAGCCGTCCGTTTCCACCACTGTGAGCAGGCGTTTGTTTTTTTGCGGCACATCAAGGCCGAGCAACTCACCGCCCAGCAATCCCATCCGAATACCCAACACCTGTCGTGGGCACAGATGGCGGTGTAACGCCGCCGATTCTTCTATTAGCTCTTCGATGTTTGCCATAAAAATGTTCCTGTGGATGTAATAGAGAAAACAGACGGAACTCACACAATCTGTTTTCAGTGTCGTGATTTTTCAGAAATGTCATTCCCGCGAAGGCGGGAATCCATAGTTTTGTGCCGTGGATTCCGGACAATTCGCTGTGCGAATTTCCGGAATGACAATCGAGTGAAATTGAATTGTATGGGGTTTATCCGCGTCCACTATAAAGTTTTCAACCCACAGATGAACGTAATTTCCACAGAAAAAATTAGAGTAGAGACGCCCAAACTGGGCATCTCTACCGAATAACTCTGTAAATCGTGCTCATCGGCGGATTGTTTTCCGGATTACACGGCTTTTTCTGCGAGTGCGGTTTCCAGCGCATCAACCATTTGGCTGAGTTGCGGCATTTCGAAATCTTCCACCTGCCCGGCATCGCACAGTTTTGCCACATTGGGGTCGATGGGCAGTTGCGCCACCACCGGCACTTCCGCCAGTTTGGTCACTTCATCCACATGGCTGGGGCCGAAAATTTCGTGTTTGGTGCCGGTTTCAGGGCAGACGAAATAACTCATGTTTTCAACCACGCCCAACAGTGGCACGTGCATATCGAGGCTCATTTTTACGGCTTTGCGCACGATGAAATTCGCCAAATCCTGCGGGGTGGTAACCATCACCAGCCCTTTGATGGGCAAATCCATCATCACGGTCAACTGTGCGTCCGATGTGCCCGGCGGGAAGTCGATCAGCAGATAGTCGAGCGGGCCCCAGATGACGCCTTCCCACAAATCGGTGATGAGTTGGGCGATTTTCGAGCCACGCCAGACGACGGGGTCATCGGCGTTTTTGAGCATGAAATGCGTGGAGATGAGTCGAATACCCGTTTTAGTTTGGCGTGGAATGATACCTTCGGGACTGCTGTTGAGGTGTCCGGTTTCGCCGAAAAGGGTGGGGATGCTGGCGCCGGTAATGTCGGCATCGAACACGCCGACGCGATACCCTTTGCGCCGCAAAGCCACCGCGAGCATCGCCGTGGTGAGCGATTTGCCCACCCCGCCTTTGCCGCTGGTGATGCCGATGACATTTTTGATGGGGCTGAGTTGCCGTGCCAGCGATTCGGGCTGCTGTGCCTGCGACGGGTCGAGGCTGAAACTGATGGGCATACCGGGTGCGTTGCCATTGGTGGGCTTCGGTTTGCTTTCGGCCTGCAGGCGGGCGAACAGTTGCGCCACTTCTTCTTTTGGCATTTCCTGCACATCAATGCCCACGTGCCCCACGCCCGGCAGTTTTGCCACGGCGTTGTGTACCGCCTCGGCGATACCATCGGCGAGCGGACAGGCAAGAGTTGTCAGTGCCAACACAAAACGCACATTGTCGTCTTCAATTTCGATGTCACGGATCATATTCAGGTCAATCACGCTGCGGCGGAGTTCCGGATCCATCACAGGGGTCAATGCTTGTCGAACTTCATCTACGGTTGTCATAAAATTGTACCTCGAAAAATTTATTTAAAATTGCGGCGTGCTACGGGTTTAACGTTTTCAGGTACGCCAGCAATGCTGCAATTTCGGTATCAGAAAAGTGATAATTGGGCATCGGTGTATTTGGATTCATGGCGCGCGGATTGCGCAACCAGCGCTCAATTTCGTCGGTGCTTTTGTGTGTTAAAATCTTGTCTAAATCAGGGCCGACCAGTGCCCCGGTGTCTTCAATGCGATGGCAATTTCGGCAATCGTGTTTTTGAACCAGTGCTGCACCCACTTCAGCAGTGGGCTGTACGTTGTGGATGAGATTCACCCAAAAACGTGGTGGGCTGATGGTGAACCAGAGGGCGACGATGACAATAAGGGCGACGAGATATTTTGTATATTTACGCATAAGTCCTCCGGGTTGGGTGGGTATCCGGCCCGGCTGCCACAAACCAAACCGGATACCCATGAGAAAAGAGAGATGATTTAGGCTCGAACAACATTCACGGGTGTGTCAAAGTAACTGGCACTACCGCCGATGGGGTCAGACAGGCTGGCATTTTTCAAAACCGGGTCCTCGTACATCACCGCGTTGGGACAGACACCGGTTGCGCGACGCGGGTCGCCTTTGACAACTTGTCCATCAATTGTTACATCGGATGCGCCGTATGCCCAGTGGCCGAATGACCAACTCGCGGCCACCGTGCCGGGGCGGATACCCTGAATGGGTTTCACTTTGCCGACAACCGGCTTCACTTCGTTGTTGGGCAGCTTCCACACGCCGTCCGGGTTTGACGGCGAGACTAATTTTACCAAATCGCCTTCTTTTAAACCCAGTTTATCGGAGTCTACTTTGTTCATCAGCACATAGTTTTCGCTGGCAACGCCCAGTTGCGCCCAGTAATTGCTGACGGTTCGCGATTGCCCGCCATAGATGTGTTTGAACGTGAACAGTTGGAACGGGTAATCGTTTCCGCCTTCCGGCAAATCTTTCCCGCTAGCGTCTTGTGCCGGTTGGTAATTGGGCAAGCCATGGAAGTGTTCACCGGTCAGGCTGTGGAATCCGGCGGCAACATTGTCCACAAAAACGTTGAACAAACCGCTGTACGGATGCCCCAGTTTTTCGTTTTTGTAGGCTTTGCTGAAATCTTCGTAGCGGCCACCGCGGTTCAGCAGGAACACCACACGTCGCCACAGGCTTTCGTCACCAATCACAGATTTCCAACGTTCTTCATCAAAGATAGCTTTGGGCAGATGTCGACGCGCTTCGCGGAAGACACGGAGTTCTTCGTCATCGGCTTCCGGTACGGCATCCGAACCGTCTTCTTTGTCGCCAAAGGCAAGGTTCGCAGCCATACGCAGGAAATAATCCTGGCGATTGTTGAAGTCCATCCCGTCGCCGAAACCGTTTTTGCCGTAACCGGGCAGGCCCATCTTTTCAGCAATGGCCAGGAAGACAGCTTCCATGCTGATTGGCTGCTCTTGACCAAAGACGGTTACTTTTTCTACCAGCGGGTCAACTATCGGTTGGCGGAATTTGCTGGTTTTTGATTGTATGGCGGGCGTGATGTGCGGCGTGCCCCAGCGTTCCCAAATAGCTGTGTCGGGGAATAAATAGTCACAGTACATGGTGGTTTCACCGATGACGATATCATCGGCAAATACCAGTGGGATGACATTCGGGTCGGCGATGGCTTCTAAAACGGGGTTGCCACCCGGGGCAGCGAACGCCGGTGTCCCTTTGTGCAGATACAGGGCTTGGATGGGATAGGGATAGCCGGATGCCGCACTGGGAATGATTTCTTGATAGACGTTGCCGGTGTACGGGAACCACGGGCGTTTGGCGGGATAGCCGTCTCGTTTGAAGAGCGTGCTCTTTTCATAGTGCCATTTTTCGCGCGTGAGTGTGACACCAAACGAACCGACTTTGCCGGGGTGCATCGCTTTGCCAATGGGGAATGGTTGTCCGGCTTTTGACCCGTCTTCGTGCCAGTGGCCACCACCAGCGCCGACACCGCCCGTCCAACCGGATGCGCCGACCAGAACATTGAGCATGACGATGGCTGTGCCACTGTAATAACCGTTGGTGTGCTGCACGGGCCCGCGGTAGAAATCCACGCCGACACGTTTGCCATGGCTGGTAAATTCGTTTGATACTTCTTCAATTTTCCGCAATGGAATGCCACAAATATCGGACCATTCTTCCATGGAGTGCATCATGGTTTCTTCTTTGTAAAGTTGGAACGATGTTTTGTAGCTGATGCCATTGACGGTGCCTTCGGCAAATAAATCGCCTTCGACCGCGTTGTCGGCGTCGTTGGGGTCTACCACCACCAGCGAACCGTTCTGGCTAACGACGAAACCGTCCACATCGCCCAAACCGGCTTCGGCGGGGCGCAGCAGGCGGGTCGGTTTGCCGTTTTCAATTTTGACCAGCCAAGTGGAGTTTGTCCAACTGGTTTCGTTGTCGGCGGCTGCGGCGGCTTTGTTGGCGTTTACCAGATATTTGGCATCGTAGCGTTCATTTTCGATAATCCAGCGTCCCATTGCCAGCGCGAGCGCGGCATCGGCGCCGGGTTTGACAGGCAACCACCATTTGGCTTTGGCAGCGGTTTTGCTCAATCGCGGGTCGACCACGGCCATTTTCATGTTGCGGTATGTCAGCGACCATGTGACCAACTCGCTCATCGGGGTGGGGCCAAAGTTGGCTTCGAATGCCCCCGTGCCAAAGAAAATGACCATTTCGGCATTGGCATAATCGGGTTTTAATTGCTCTTTGCCGCCACCCCAACCGCCGTCGCCTTTGTATTGATTGGTGACTTGAATGGTGGCGATGTGATGCGATTGTTCGCAGATGGTGGTGTGCTCGTACCAGTTGATGGAACCGAAAGCATCTTTCAGCCAGCGTTTGGAGAACTCTTTCCGTCCGTGTTCAATACGCCCGTTTTGGACAACGAATTGGTTGTTTTTCGGGCCCAAATCGGGATGGTCGGGGTCAATCAGCAGGTCAAGATGGTCGGCGTGCTTGCTTTTGAACTCATCGAGCGTCATATCGCCACCGGCGACTGCCATTGCGTCGGTTTTCAGTGCGGCCATCAAATCGGGGTCGGTCACGGCGCGAATGTCTTTTAAGCCGGGGGTCTTTGTGCCGTCGGCGAAGGTGCCGCCGTTGACAATTTCGTTGATGGCTTGGTCGAAAGAGATGACTTCCCATTTGTTCTCGCCGCGTTTTCCGGCGCGTTTCAGCACTTTGGTGATGCGGTAGGGGTCATATTCGCTATTGACACCTGCTTGCCCTTTGGGGCACAGTTTGGCATCGTATTTTGCGGCTTTTGTCGGCGGTGTGTCGTAAGAGAGATGTGGCAGCATGTTCATCGGGCTGTAGGGGTTGCCGTCGATTTTTACCAGTACACCATCCATAATTTTGCCTTTGATGGTACAACCGGTATGGCATTGCAGACACACGCTGTAGATGATGTTTTCGGCATCGTTGAGCGGATACGAGCCCGATGCTTCGACACCATTACTCAATTCGCCAAATTCTCGAATTTTGTTGAACGCCGTGTTCACATTGGCAGCGACAACCATCGAACCGCCAACTACCGCGGATGTTTTGATAAAATCACGGCGCGAAATTTCGCTGTTTATAATTGATTTTCCGTTTTCTTTTTCATTCGTACTCATTGTGTTATGCCTCCTTCGATTCTGGTTTTACCGGCAGCAGCGAGTAACCCAGGGCATATAACGCCATTCCCAACCCAACAATGCCGATACTCAAGAACCATTCCATGGTGCTGGGAACATACAGTGTGGTCATACGCGGTGAAGGAACGGCTTCGACCAGCCCTTTCAACTCAGGGACGGACAGTGGCGGGATGACGATGTTCAACCGGACGCCAACGAAAGCAATCACGATTGAAAGCCCGGCAACCCCAACCCAGAATGCGTTAGTTTTTGTTGATTTGATGGTCAAGAGTAAAAGGGGAACAACCATTCCCAGCCCAACCTGTCCAATCCAGAAGACATACCAGAACGGGCCGGTCATCACTTGCAATAGCGGGGCAACGTCGCCGGGGATGGAGCCGTACAGTGCGATGGAGTATTCGGCAAAAGTAAAGAGGATGTCCAGCAGTACCAATCCTAAAACCAGTTTTCCCAAATCGGAAACCAAACTGCTGTGTTCGGGTGTGCCGCGGTTGGGGGCGATGAATGCGTAAATGGCTGTCAGTAAACCGCCGCCTGATACCAGTGCCGAAACAAGGAACAGTAGCGGGTATAAACCACTGTGCCATGCCGGACGGGCAGAAATAACGCCGAACAGCGCGCCAACGCCACCGTGGAACATAATCGCCAGCGGCACGCCGATGCTGCCCAATACCTTTACAACTTTTATGTCTCGCTTTCGAGATTCGGGAGATAAATCTTTGCTGCCGAATGCCAAAATGCGGCTGAGCCAACCCGCGAGTCCGGGTTTTTTGCCCCAACGGATGAAATCCTGCCGGGTTTCGTACCAAAATTCAAACAACAGCAGCACGAAATATGAAGTGTAGAGCCACACCATCCACGCCATCATCGAATAAAAGTGCGGACGAGTGTACACTTCATAGAAGCGCGACATATGCCCCAAGTCGAACCAGATGTGCAGTAGTGCCATCAGCAGGGCAATCAGTGCGGTAAACAGTGCCAGCCGCGCAATGGGGCGGAAACGCTCGACGCCGAAGGCATATACCAGTGCCGAAATGAGAAATGCTCCGGCTGATAGACCGATAAAGTAAATGTACATGGCAACCCACAAGCCCCAAACAATCAATTCTCCGTAGTTTGCCATTTGGTGTCCGGCGGTAACGCGCCAGTACCAGCCAACTGCGCCAACAGCCAGCATTAACAATGTTACAGCCCAATAGGCGTATGATAAGCCTTTGTTTTTCATCAGTTCCTCCTCTTTCAACTAAGACAGGTAGAATACTTTCGGGTCGGTGCCGAGGTCTTCTTTTAGTTTGAAGCTGTAACGCTCGCGCAGCAATTCCGAAACCAAGCTGTCGGGGTCGTTCAAGTCGCCAAAGTACCGTGCCCGCCCGATGCAGTCGTTGATGCAAGCGGGGAGTAATCCTTCGTGTAACCGTTGGACGCAGAAGTTGCATTTACGGACGTTGCCAATCGGCGATTCGCCTTCGGTACGTGTGCGTTCTTCGCCGTATTCAAAGGTGGGGGCAGTTTCGTATGGCGCAATCATCGGTGTGCCTTCGGTGTAAAATTCACCAAAGTCGAAAGTGCGTGCGCCGTAGGGGCAGGCAGTCACACAATAGCGGCAGCCGATACACACATCGTAATCGATGACCACGATGCCTTCTTCGCTTTTCCATGTGGCGCTAACCGGGCAGACATCCACACACGGCGGGTTTTCGCAGTGCATACATGGGCGCGGTAAAAATGTCGAACGCACGTTGGGGTAAGTCCCCACTTCTTCTTTGATAACCACCGTGTAGTTTACTCCCGGTGGCGTTTTGTTTTCAGCTTTGCACGAGACGGTACAGGCATCGCAGGCGACGCATTTGGTCAGGTCGATGACCATTCCCCAGCGTCGTTCTGATGGCGGTTTCTGTAACGCCCGTTCCAAATCATCCATCATGCGGACTATCGCATTTTCCAATTGATTAACTACAACAGGCATAAATAACCTCCTCGAAAAATAGTGAATTAGCAGCCAAAATCAGGCTCTTCCGGGCCCGGTGTGGGTGTGGGGCCCGGCGTGGGAACAACATTGTTACTCATCCAATCCTCATAGGCGGCATATCCTCCTTCTAAATGATACGCTTTGCTGAACCCCAATTCGTGCATAATGACGACGGCGTGGGTAGAGCGTTTTTGAGTGTGGCAATAAAACAAAATTGGGGCAGTTTTGCTGTTGGGCAATTCATCCAGATGTTTCATCAAATCGCGCAGTGGGATGTTGATAGCGCCGTCAATGTGTCCTTTGGCAAATTCATCCGGTTCGCGCACATCAATGATGAACCAATCTTTGGTGCCATTCACTTCGTCACGGACGAACACATCTACCGGCAGCCGGTAGCGATGAGCGGGCAGGTTGGTCAGATAGTCATCGCCGGCTTGGGCGACGCTGGTTTGGCGGTACAGTTCCAGAGCGGTGGGGTCGGTGGGGTTGGCAGCGATAGCCTGCTGTGTCAGTTCCAGCGCACCGGCATAATCGGCGGCGGCGTAGGCATCTTGTGCCTGCTGCACCAGCGACCAGTAATCGGCGCTTGCACTGCTATTGGCAACGGTCGGCGTGGCGACGGGTGTGGCAGCGCCGCCACAAGCCGTCAACGAGAGGACAATCGCTGTCAATATCAGTCCAATCAACCATGATTGTTTTTTCATATTTGTTTCTCCTGTGATTTAAAATAAAAAGACAGACGGGGTGTCTGTCTCCTTTGCGAAAATTGGCAGGCAAGTGTGTTTCCGCGCTTACCCCGGCCACCTTAAAACTGGTAGCGGTTTGCCACCATAGAATTATATCCGTAGGTGCACAAACTCGGAGAGATGTGTATCGCTTTTACGGATATAGTTTAACACGATGGCCGGTTGGCGTGTAGCGGGAGAATCCCGCGAATTTTAATTGGGTTGTGGGGAAAAACCGTGGGGTGTCGGGGAATTCCCCTACATAACCTCAGCTCGGTGTTTTTGTCATTCCGGAAATTCGCGCAGCGAATTGTCCGGAATCCACTGCGAAAAGTTATGGATTCCCGCCTTCGCGGGAATGACATACCAAAAATTTTCGGAAAATAACGACGTTTTTTCTTTCCGGTAGAAACTCCGAGTTCAGGTTACATATCATCATCGAGCAGGCCGTGTTTCAGAGCGAACCGAACCATTGCGGCACGGCTGGAGATGTTCAGTTTTTCCATGACACGGGCTTTGTAGGTTTCTACTGTTTTTACGCTGATGAAAAGCTGTTTGGCAATTTCTTTATTCGCGTAGCCGAGAGATATTAACCGCAAAACGGTGGTTTCACGTTCGCTCAAACGCGATAGATCGGGGTCTTCTGTTTCGGACGGGGCAGGGGACAGCGAATCTTCCAGCAGAATTTTGGTGTGGGTCGGATGCAAAAATACGCCGCCATTGTACACGGTGCGAATGGCCGAAAGCAGTTCGGTGTCGGCGGCTTGTTTCAATACATATCCCGCGCAGCCTGCCGCCAGCGCCTGCCGCAGATAGCCGGCATCATCGTGCATGGTTAAAATCAAAATGCGGCTTTCCGGCAGTTTTTGGCGCAATTCGGGGATAAGTTCCAGCCCGTTGCAACCGGGCATATTGATGTCGAGTAATATTACATCCGGCTTGAAGACGAGGGCATTCGACAGACAATCGCTTTTGCCGCTGGCTTCTCCCACCACAGACATATCGGCTTCGGCATTGAGCAGTGATTTTAACCCGGCGCGTAAAACAGCATGGTCATCGGCCAGAAAAACGCGAATTTTGCTCACTGTGGCACCTCCACAAAAATGGTGGTCCCTTTGGTGCTGCTTTCGATGGTCAGCGTGCCGCCCAGCAGTTCGGCGCGTTCTTGCATACTGTGCAAACCGACACTGTTACGGGTGCGGCGGATATATTCGGGATTGAAGCCGGTGCCGTTGTCTTCTATGATGGCTTGCACGTGTCCGTTGCGTTCAGATAACAGAACGCTGACAGTGGTGGCGGAACTGTGGCGGGCAGCGTTGGTCATCGCTTCCTGCACAATTCGATAGAGTGAGGTTTCGATGGGGCGGGGTAATCGTTGCGCCAAATTGCTGTGCACATCAATGTTCAGTTGTGGATAGTGCGATGAAAATTCCGCGGCATATCGTTCGAGCGCAGAAGCCAATCCCAAATCATCCAAGATGCTGGGGCGCAATTGACGGCTGAGCAATCGCACACTTTCCAATGTTTCTGCCGCGATTTGCCGCAATTCCTGACGTTTCTCACCGGCATCGGTGACATCATCCAACTGGCTCAATAATTTCAGCCCGACCATCAGTGACGTGAGCGATTGCCCCACATCATCGTGCAAATCGCGGGCGATACGGCGGCGTTCTTCTTCCTGTGCATTAATCAGTTGCCCCAACAATCGGGTGCGGGCGGCTTCTTTTTCGATAATTGCTTGACGACTTGCTTCCAAATCTCCCACCATTTGATTGAATGTATCTGCCAGCGCACCGATTTCATCGTCTGCCCAATGGGGCGCACGGGCAGATAAATCGCCGCGTCCCACCTGTTTGGTGGTTTCAACCAGCGCCAAAATGGGGCGGGTGAGCAGCCACGTGAGTGCCGTGGCTGCCAAAATACCGGCCAGCCCGACCAACACGGTGGTGAGCAGCATTTGGCTGGTGACCAGATTGATGGCATCTCGCAGCCGCGCTTCACTCAAACCCACCCGCACCGTACCGGAACGCCCTTCAAAAATCGGTGCGGCAAAATCGTGAATTCGGCCATTGTTGCTGCGATAGTGAAAATCGTGGATGCTGCCATCGGCGGCGGGCGCATTGGTGTCCAGTAGCGCAGTCGGAAAACCGTCTTCGAATGTATGCGCCAGCACGCGCCCTTGCGGGTCAACCACAAACGCATATTCGACATCGGGGTGGTTGGCACGAGTTTCTTTCAGTAGTTCATACAGTGCAAAGGTGTCGTTCAGCAAAATGGGGTCAACACTGCGCACAGCCAAGTCGCTGGTAACAGAGATACCCCGGTCTTCCAGTTCGCCCACAAGGGTATGGGTCATCACCGAGCGGACTTGCAGGGTAACACCCAACCCCAGCGTGGTGGTCAGTGCCAGCACAATCCCCAAAATTTTTGTTCGGATGCTGACACCGCCAACCAGTGTCCATAAATGTTGCAGATAGGAATTCAGGGTTGGGTAACGGCTTAGGTCGAGAGAGATAAAACTCACTGCACGCCCACCCCCGTGACCGAGATAATTTCGCGGGCTGATTCGTATGCGTTATCATCCAACAGCGCAAACCGGTCGAACCCCAGTTCCGTTAGAATCTTTTCCCCTTCCGGGTCTTTGGTCATATCAAGCAGCACTTCTCGGAGTTTTGCTTTCAATCGCGGCGAAATATCGGGGGGAACCACAACCGGGGGTATGCCGAACGGTGGCGACTGGTGGATGACCTTGATTTTTTCGGATAGAGAAGGGTCGCGTTCCAACGCATATTTCAGAACCAAACTATCCACCGCTGCCCCATCGGCGACACCCTGCGCTACCGCCGCGATTGCTTTGTCGTGACTGTAGGTAAAAAAGGTGCGGCTGAAAAAGGCCTCGGGAGTGCTGCCGAGTTGCGCCACTAAATAGGTGGGATACGCTCGGCCGCTGTGGCTGATGGGGTCGGTAAAAGCGAACACCTTGCCCTGCAAATCGGCCATGGATTGTGCGGTACTGTCGGCGGGAACGATGAGCATTGAGTAATAAATTTGCTGATGGCCGACTTCGGGGGCAGCCAGCAAATCCATCCCGAATGAATCGTGCCCTGCGATGTAGGCGCTGGTGCATACAAACGCCAAATCGACGGCATTTTGCGCCACCAAATCATTCACTTCGGCATACGTTCGGCGCTGTACCAGCTCGACGGGGCGATTGAGTTTTTTGCTGAGATATTGGGCTAAATCGCCGTAACTTTCTACCGTCCCTTGCGGCGAAATGATGGCAGCTACGGCCAATTTCAGCGGAATCACTTGCGCATCGGCCACCGAAGGGAGCGGCTCGCGCTGGGTTAAATCAATATAGGGCAGTGCATCGGCTTGCGCAGTGGTGCAGCCGGTTATTGCCACCGCAATCAACGCGATGAGAGTCAACAGAAAAAATGGTCGGGTTTTTTGTGGAAAAAGCATGCAAAAACTCCCATTCGGATTTGCGCGGGAGTGATCATACTGCATTGATGCGCTTGAACACTATTGTAGCGCAAAATGGGAGTTCGTGGAAATTTTCTTATTTCATGAACGGGCAATGATGCAAAAATGTATCTCGCGCACGCTTGCGGCGGGGTATGTTGACGTTTCATTGTCTGCCGGGATAAACGCATCCTGATGCAAATCCAATTGAGATATTCGTTTGATGTGGTATAATACACGCTATG
>JANTHQ010000014.1 GCA_024762375.1 Anaerolineaceae bacterium | reverse complement strand
ATTCGCAGTCGACTGGCCGCGTTTCGCTCTGTTTCTGCCAGTTTTTGCGCCGATTCCAGGTCACGGCGGTACATGTCTTCTTGCGCCTTGATTTTTGTGGCACGCAATGCAATGCCGGCTTGAATGAAACGCCGTTCCGGTTGGCTTAACTCGTTTTTGCGCATATTGAACCAGTTTTCTGCCTCTGTCAGCGGTGCGCCGCGCAATAGCGCCCCTTCATCTTGATTGTTGGTTTTCCATTGATATAATGCCGCCCGCAACCGTTGCTGCCACAGTAGAAACTCCCGGTCTTCATCCAACCAATTTTGCAACTGCTGCCATTCACGAATGAGTGCCTCGTGTGCCACTTCGACCGTAGGTGCGCGGGTAGCAGGGTCATGGTCAAACGTAAGCATCCGGTGGCGACCAAACAGCGCAATAACCTCATCGAGACGGCGAGCAGATGATGCGTCAGACATTAGTGAATCGAGTTCGCTGCGCAGCACGCGCCGCCGTGTATCCGGCGCAGTCAGCCCGTCACCGGTGAGTTTGCTGGGGGTGACGAGCCGCAAAAAGAGATGACGGGCAACTTTTTTGCTGGGTTCGTCGAGGCTGGTATACAAAGCGTCGGCGCGAGAAGCCAGTGCCCCTCGCACGCCGCCCCCCTGCTGGTACGCGCCCAGCGTGAGCGCATTCCCGACACGCCGGTTGAAAAGTTCGGTGAGCGTGTATTGCAATAACGGCAACGACCCCGGCTGTTCGCCCAAATCGCCGATGATGGTTTCCGGTAATCCCGGTTCCAGTGCCAACCCCACCCGTTCTGCCGGTTTACAGATGGCTTCCGTCATCTCTTCTGTGGTGAGCGGCAGGGCAAATTCAGTTCTAAAGCGCACTAATTCGCCAAAGTCGGCGTATAGCAAGGGGCGGTCGGTGAAATCTGCCCGCAGGGTTATGATGATGCGAATGCGGCTGTCGGGTGACAGTACCGCTGCGACCAAACTCTCGAGAAACTGTGCACGCTCTGCGCCATCGGTGCAATGGGTAAAAATTTCTTCGAATTGGTCAATCACCAGCACCAGTTCGATTTCATCTTCGGTAGCGAGCATTCCGTTTACCGCCTGCAACAACCCGTGTTCACTCTGCCGAAGATCGGCCAGTAAATCGGCGGTGGCGTGGGTTGCAATCTGCTTCAATCCGGTTTCCAGAGCCTCAAATGGCTGCGCACCCGGCTGTAACTCAACGATGAACCAATTTTCCGACCCGGGCAATCCGCCCTGCCGCAATGCGGGAATCAATCCGGCGCGCACCACCGATGACTTACCGCTGCCGCTGGGGCCAATCACCGCCAGAAAACGAAACAAATCGGTTTCCTCTGCCATTCGTGCCAACAATGTTTGAATCAGGGTCTCACGTCCAAAAAAGTGAATGCTGTCGGCTTCCCCGAAAGGGCGCAAACCTTTGTACGGATTTTCGGCTTCGGGAAACAGATTGATGGTCGGAGGGCCTAAATCCACCTTCAATGCATCATCGGTAAATTGCTCAATGGTCATTCCGGGCATCAGTGCTTTACGAATATCAGCCAGCATATTTAAAACATCGGGGTATCGTTGGGAGGGATCTTTTGCCGTAGCCCGCTCAATAATCATATCCATTGGCGTGGCGTGTGGCGTTCCGTCCCCGCCATTGGCTTCGGCGAGCAAGGGTATGGCTCGGTTGAGATGTTGCTGGGTATAGGCGCGGTCAGTTTCTCCGGTGAATGGTTGCTGACCGGTCATAAGCTCAAAAAGCGTTATCCCCAATAAATAGATGTCAGATTGCGGACTCACCGGGTCATCCAAAATTTGCTCTGGCGCAATGTAAGCCGGTGAACCAATAAACTTGCGGGCCAAGGCGGTTTTTCGCTTTTGGGATTGCAGATTTCTGGCAATACTGAAATCGGACAGATAAACGTTGCCATCGCTATCCAAAAGGATATTGCTCGGTTTTAGGTTTCGATGAATGATTCCGGCGCGATGAGCGGCATGCAATCCGGCACAAACTTGTTCTAACAAGGGCAATAACTGTGTTGGCTGAAGCGGGGCGTGTTCCAGCATTTTTTGCAAACTGCCGCCCCGAAAGAATGGCATCACCAAATATGCGCCGCCCGGTTCACGCCAAAAATCGTAAAGCGGCGCAATGTGCGGATGTTCCAGCCGGGCAATTTGCTGCGCTTCCGCTTCAAATTGGCGGATGAAATCGGGTTGATTTGCCCATGATGGGAAGATAATTTTGATGACAACATCGCGTTTGATGGTTGTTTGTACGGCCCGGTACACTGCGCCGCAGCCACCCATGCCGAGCCGCTCGCCAAGTTTAAAACCGCGCACCGCAGACCCGCTGAGATCTGCCCCGCCGATTTCCTCTGGCATTGGCGGTGGCACGGGAATGGTGGAGGGTTCCAACGTGGCCCGTCCGAGCCGAATGAATGCTAGTTGTTCGCTTTTCGGTATCTTCAATTGTAGGGCAAGATTTTCGGCAACTTGAACCGATGGTCGCAATGCATCCGCTTCGATTTTGCGAATGGTAATCGCAGCACATCCAACGCGGCGACCCAACTCAAATTGGGTTAACCCAAGAGCATTACGCCGTTCTTTAACCAGCGTTCCAAAAGATGGTTCCGAATTCATCAACTGCTCCTTTACACGCTATGGCAACAGTGCACGAGCAGTTGGCGGTGAAACTATATTGTTCTTTGTGGATCTATAGTTCAGTTTATCACATAAGAGGGGTAAATATCAAGGTTTTTTGAATGGTTGTATCGCTTTTATATCGTTTTCAATTGTTGGCAGGTGTTTTGGGTATGGGTGTCACACTTAATAGAGGCGTGAACAATATGCAGAGGAGAATTTTGCGTTCCGAAATGTTAATCTTTACCAAACTTGAAACTGCGTAACATGGGTGATTAACTTTCACGCCTGAAACACAGCAATCATCGCCAACGGGTTTCGGAATATCGAATTTCAAAAAACACCACCGGTTTTCTTTTAAAAAAGTGTACGCCCGGCAATCCGGATTTTCGAGACATTTGACCTGACAAAAACGCTGGTTAATACCCCCTTGACAAGCCGCCTCAATTCATTATAATTTCTAAACCGAATGACAATTCAGTTATTTTTCCCCCATCCCTTTCGCGCAGAAATTGTTCACCGAATAAAATGCAGAGGAGGCACTTTATGCATCGCCTGAAAAAAATCGGATTTATCATCATTGGCATCGTCATTGCCCTGCCGGTACTCATTCTGGCAGTCGGTTATTTTGCTGTCATCCGTCCGGCAAATCCCCAACTCAGCGGTGAAATTCGGGCAGAGGAACTCTCCGCGCCGGTGACAGTGTACCGCGATGCCGACGGTATTCCGCACATTGTGGCAGAAAACGCACACGACCTCTTTTTTGCACAGGGATTTGTGCACGCGCAAGATAGGCTCTGGGCGATGGAATCGGCGCGGCGCGCCGCCCACGGCACGCTCAGTGAGGTTATCGGCGATAAAGGGCTGGACAATGATAAATTTATGCGCATTTTGGGGATGACCCAAGCTGCCGAAGCCGATTGGAACAGCCTCGATGCGGATGCGCAAGCAAGCGTCCAAGCCTACACGGATGGCGTTAACGCTTATTTGGCACAAGCAGGCACTAAACTGCCGCTGGAATTCAAAATTCTGGGCATTGACCCCCAACCGTGGCAGCCGGTGGACTCGCTGGTTTTTGCCAAATTGCTTTCGTGGGGATTGAGCAGCAACTATAAAGATGAATTGGTGGTCAGCCAATTGGCAGAAGCCACGGCGTGGGAAAATATACTCAATCTGCTACCCGATTATCCCGGCCCCAATGTGATTCCCGATGCCAACCGCACCGCCCGCCTTTCCGATACTGCCGCGTCGCTGCTGGCGATGAGTGCCCGCTGGGAAGCCGAGAATCCGCTTGCCCGCCCCGACCAGGGGAGCAACGCGTGGGTTGTGGGCGGCAGCCGCACCGCCTCCGGCGCGCCGATGCTGGCCAACGACCCGCATCAGGGCTTGAGTATGCCCTCGCTGTGGTACGAAATCGGGTTGCACACCACCGATGGCACATATGATGTCGTCGGTGGTTCGTTGCCCGGGTTGCCCGGCGTGGAAATCGGACACACTGCGCGCATCGCGTGGGGTGTCACCAACGCCCGCCCCGATGTGCAGGATATTTTCATCGAAACGTTGAATGATGCCGGCACGCAATATAAATTTCAGGGTGAATGGCGCGATTTGACCATCCGCGAAGAAAAGATTTTGGTGAAAAAGGGCGAACCGGTGACGCTGCGGGTGCGCAGCACCCATCACGGGCCGCTCATTTCTGATGCTCTGCCCGACAGCGACCGCCCTCTGGCGTTGCGCTGGACGGGGCTCGACCAGCCACGTCCGCTGGCACAGGCGATTTTAACCCTCAATCGGGCGCAAAATTGGGATGAATTCCGAATGGCGGTAAAATTGTGGCAACTGCCGGGGATGAATTTTGTGTATGCCGATGTGGATGGCAATATCGGTTATCAGATGAGCGGCGCGGTTCCGATTCGCGCCAACAATGACCGTTTTGGCGTGCTGCCCGTTTCTGGCGAAGATGGCGCCCACGAATGGACGGGATACATTCCATTTGATGAGTTGCCATCGGCGCTGAACAGCCAAGCCGACTTTTTCGCGTCTGCCAACAACCGTCCGGTGGACGCAGATTATCCCTATTTTCTGTCCCGATATTTCCAGCCGCCATATCGGGTGGCGCTCATCAGCGAGCATTTGCGCAACGGGCAGAATCTCACCCCAGAAGATTTCGGAGCGCTGCATGCCAACTGGCACAGCGATGTGAACCGGCAGGTTGCCGCCGCCATCGCTGCCGAAGCCACGCCGAATACCGATGCCGAGCAGGCGGCACAGCAGGCACTTTCGGCATGGGATGGAACAATGTCGCCCGACAGCACCGCCGCCGCCATCAGCGAAGTGGCGCTGTGGCAAATTTTGCGGCAGGTGCTCACCCCGCAACTCGGCGCGGATGCCACTGAAGCCTATCTGACGCTCGCCGGATACCCGTATATGTTCCTGCAAAATCTGCTCGATAATCCCGATGACCCGTGGTGGGGCGGCGACCGCGCCGGCAAATTGACTGCCGCGCTGGCAGATAGCATTTCGGAACTGTCTGCCGCCACCGATACCCCCGACTCCGCGAAGTGGCAGTGGGGCAATCTGCACGCGATGACCTTCGCCCACCCGCTGGGCAGCGTCAAACCGCTGGCGCCCATTTTCAACCGTGGGCCCTATCCCACCGGTGGAAACTGGAACACGGTGGACAGCGGCGCATACTATCCCGAAAGTAAATATGCGATGGCGTTGGGGCCAGCCTACCGTATCATCAACGATTTATCCGATTGGGACAACTCCCGCTCGATTATCCCCACCGGGCAGTCGGGACAGCCGTTCACATCCCATTATGATGACCAAATTGAAAGATGGCTGGCGGTGAAATACCATCCGCTGCCGTTTTCGATGGGGGCGATTGAGAAAGCTGCCGTACACACGTTGAAACTGGTTCCATAGGAATATTTATGCCCCGACCCGATGTCAGCGCAGAACGCAAAGCCCAAATTTTGCAGGCGGCGCAGCAGGTTTTCGCCCGGCAATCATTTCACGATGTATCGATGCAAACCATCGCCCAAACAGCGGGTTTGAGCGTGGGTGGCGTTTACTGGTATTTCAAAAGCAAAGACGAAATCATCGCTGCGCTGTTGGCGCGCAATGCCGAGCCGATTCTCGACCGATTGCGGCAACTGGCAGACAGTGATGCACCCACGACGGCACGGCTGAAAACGTTTTTTCGGGAGATTATCGCGGCAGAAGACCAAATTGCCGTGCTGTATTCGACCGGCATCAAACTGTATGCTATGACCGGCGCCAACCCGCAATTGCAAAACAGCGTCCGCGCCATCGGTGCGGCATATCGTGACGGGCTGGCGACGCTCATCCGGCAGGGGGTGGAACGCGGCGAATTTCAACCGGTGAATGCTTCTGATGCCGCGATGGCGCTGCTCGGTTTGTATGAAGGGTTGATGCTGTTGTGGTTGGCCGACCCGCAAGCCGTTCAATTTGAAAACACCCTGCAAGCGGGGGTTATGCTGATGTTAAAAGGATTGATGCACCCGTAGCGAATTAAGGATTTTCGTGATATGGCGCGCGCGTTGATACATGCAGCGTGGTTTGCTTCGGTGGCGTTATCGGTAACAAAAGCCGGGGCAGCGATGGTTATGCCCGGCAAGGTGCCGTTCAGTACTTTCTTTCATGGCGAGTGCTCTTGCCGGATTCGCCTCTCCTCGCCCGCACTGAAAAAACCGCTCAAAAAGAGCGGTTTTTTTGCGTTTAACCCCATATTTTTCGCTATCACGCCGCCGTAAAAC
Source organism: Anaerolineaceae bacterium (assembly GCA_024762375.1). Taxonomy (GTDB): domain Bacteria; phylum Chloroflexota; class Anaerolineae; order 4572-78; family 4572-78; genus JANTHQ01. Next base: position 8,429 of record JANTHQ010000014.1, on the reverse strand, counting down.
CACGAAAAGTATAAAATTGTCATAACTTTCCCGTCGAAAGTTGTAATAATTCGTTCACACATCTGACAATTTATGCTGTATAATATGCCCATCTTGACAAACGACAAAGAACTGCTCTTTGCCTTTCCGCATAAGGATTGAGATGGTATCGCTGACGACCCGCCAAAATCGATTACTCCGTTTTCTGCTCGATGAAACAGAGGCCAAATCTATGGCCGATATCGGGCGGCAATTGGATTTGACACCCCGCCAAGTGAATTACAATTTGAAGGCTGTCCGTCATTGGCTGGAACAACACGACGCCATGTTGAACACAATTCCCGGCAAGGGTGTCGAAATTGCTTGCGAAGCCGACCGCCGCGGGCAATTGCTGGCGGAACTCGCCGCGCCGCAAGAGACAAAAGTGGTGTTAACCGCCGCACAACGGCGACAATTGATGGCGCTGAGTCTGCTCTGCACCGCAGAACCGGTGATTTTATACGGGTTGCAAAAGCAGATTGGCACATCACGCACGACAATTTTGGGCGATTTGGATACCATCGAAACGTGGGCACAGTCTTTCTCTTTAAAACTGTTGCGACGGCAAAATTACGGAATTTTGTTGGACGGCAGTGAATTTGCGAAGCGGCAGGCTATTGCTTCATTATTGTGGGGCGACCACACGTTTGGCAAACCGCTTTCGAAAATTTCGTACCGGCACGGGCTCGAATCGAAATGGCTGCAATCTGAACTCTTGCGCCCGATGCTGGAAAAGCTGAATATCCACCCGGTAGAATGGAATGTGCAGGCAGGTTTGGAATGGGTTGCCATTGCAGAGGCAGAATTGGGTGGCCGTTTCACCGATGAGTCGGTGTTGACGCTGGCAACCGCATTGGCCGTTCAACAGCAACGGCTGCGACGCGGGTTTTGGCTGGAAGCATTTGCGGTGAATGACGACTGGCTGCACCGCCAACCGGTTTGGCAGACCGCCGAAAATCTCTTGCGGCGAATCGGCGCGAATGCGGAAAAACACCCCGCCAACATTTTTGAACAGGCATACATTGCCGTGCAGTTGCTTTCCGGAACCCGTAGTGAAAACTGGCCCACCGACAAAGAAATCGATTTTCCGTTTGGTGCGTTTATCGAAACATTTATGCAAGAAGCGAGCCAAGCCTTCCGCGAGCCGGAACTGCGCACCGATTTGGCGCTGCGCGACGGCCTCGCGGCGCACATCATTCCGGCGTGCATTCGGGCGGAGTTTGGCGTGTGGGAACCATCGCGGGGGCAAGCGGTTGATCTGCCCCCCAATTTGGCGGGCACACGCACAATTGTGCAGCAATTGGTCGCCGAAACAACTGCTCAAACCGGTATCACCATCCCCGAAAGCGAAATCAACAATGTGACATTGCTACTGCGGGCGGCATTTATCCGCTGCCAGCCCAAACGGTATGCGGAAGCGATTGTCATTTGTCCCAGTGGTATGGCCACCGCACAGTTAATTGTTGCGCGGCTGAAAGCTCGTTTACCCAGTTTGAAAATCCAAAAAGTATTGTCGGTGCGGGAACTGACCGAAGAAAACACTTTCTCGGCACGGTTGATTATCAGCACGATTCCGCTGGAGGTGGCTCCGGCAGGGATGACGGTCATTCAGGTGCACCCGCTGCTGTTGCCGGAAGACATTACCGCCATCACGAGCTGGCTTTCGACACACGGCCAATTGATGGCGCCACCCCGCTCGCGACAGTCGGAACGAAAGGACGCGCCTATGGATTGATGGAGGAAGAATTTTTGCCGAGATTTTCGGCGGAGGCAAAAAGGCGAAAGGAGACACCGAAATCGGTTTGGCACGCGACCGGTGTCCCCTCTCAAACAGACAGGACGCGTTCTCCCATCGGTCAATGGAAAGAACGCCTCATCTGCCCTTTTATTATACGTTGGACGCGAAAAAGCCCCAAACACGGCAGATGAGTTTCAAATTTGGTAACTTTTTTTCAGAGAAAAGGAGCATAAAAATGCAAGAAAAAATGCAACGTTTCGGTGGCTTTTTGGCAGCAATGATTATCCCGAATTTGGGCGCATTCATCGCCTGGGGATTGATTACGGCGTTTTTCATTCCAACAGGGTGGACACCCAACGAAAAACTGGTGGAATTGGTTGGCCCGATGATTACCGCAATGTTACCGCTGTTGATTGGTTTTGCGGGTGGTAATTTGGTGTACGGCACGCGCGGCGGGGTGGTCGGTGCGGTTGCTACCATGGGCGCGGTGGTCGGCGCAGAAGTGCCGATGTTCATCGGCGGGATGATTATGGGCCCGCTGGGTGGCTGGCTCATCAAAAAATTCGACGAGTCCATCGAAGGCAAAGTTGCCAGCGGGTTCGAAATGCTGGTCAACAACTTTTCGGCAGGTATTTTGAGCGGCATTTTAGCAATACTGGCGCTGTTGGCTGTCGGGCCGTCAGTGCAATTGCTCAGCGATTGGTTGGGCGCAGGCGTGCAATTTTTGATTGACAGCCGTTTACTGCCGCTAGCTGATTTATTCATTGAACCGGCGAAAGTGCTGTTTTTGAACAACGCCATCAACCACGGCATTTTGGCTCCGTTGGGCGTGGCCGAAGCCAAAGACACAGGCCGCTCGGTGCTGTTTATGCTTGAAACCAACCCCGGCCCCGGTTTGGGTTTGCTGGCGGCATACTGGTTCGCCGGAAAAGGGCTGGCCAAACAATCCGCCCCCGGCGCGATTATCATCCATTTCTTCGGCGGTATCCACGAAATTTACTTCCCGTATGTGCTGGCGCACCCGATTATGATTGTCTCGCTGTGGGCAGGCGGAATTTTGGCTGACCTTTGGTTCGTCATTATGAAAGCCGGTCTGGTTGCCACGCCGTCCCCGGGTTCGATTTTCGCCTATTTGGCGGTGACCCCCAAAGGGCAACACTTTGCCGTGCTGACAGGAATTTTGATTGCGGCTGTTGTCTCGTTTGCAGTGGGTTCATTCATCCTGAAAGTATATCCGGCCAAAGAAATTGACTCTGAAGAAGACGTTGAAGATTGGGATTGGGACGAAGAAGAAGCGACTGCCGCAGCATAAAATATCAGGGGCGGCGCGAAATGTGTCGCGTCGCCTCCGCTGTTCATTGGAAAGGATGTAACCATGGCAAAAGAAATCAAAGCACGAGATGTAAAAAAGATGGTTGTTGCCTGCGAAGCAGGGATGGGTTCCAGTTTGATGGTCACCAACAAACTGAAAAAGAAAGTGAAAGCGGCAAATTTGGATATTTCCGTGTCGCACACACCTGCCCGCCGCATTCCGAAAGACGCGCAAGTGGTAATTGTGCACAAAAGTTTGGCGAAACTGGCGCTCAAACAAGCGCCGTGGGCGGTGGTCATCCCCTTCGACAACTTTATGAACATTCCGGTTTTCGATAAAATCATCGCCGCCGTGCAAAAAGACGGTGTCATTCGGGGAATTGGGTGAGCGCAATGGGTATTTTAGACAAAAGTATGGTGCGCCTGGGCGTGCCATCGACCACAAAAGAAGACGCTATCCGGCTGGCGGGTGAATTGCTGGTGGCGGGCAATCGGGTCACCGCCGGTTACATTGACGGCATGCTCGCCCGCGAAAAAACGATGTCCACCTACATTGGCAACGGCGTGGCCATTCCGCACGGCCAGTTTGACGACAAAGACAGCATTCTCCAAACCGGCATTTCGGTGGTGCAGTTTCCCGATGGCGTGGTTTGGAACGACGATGAAACCGCGTATCTGGTTTTCGGCATTGCCGCCACCAACGATGAACACATCGACATTTTGACCAATTTGGCCGAAGTGCTGGAAGACCCCGACGACGCCATGCGATTGGCGCACGCCGCCACCGCCGAAGAAATCATCGACGCATTGAATCAGGCGCCACAGGAGGCCTGACGCACGCCACCCGCCACAGGGGAAAACGATGAAAGAACTGACTGTTGAAATAATTAATGCCACCGGACTGCACGCCCGTCCCGCGTCAACATTTGTCAATTTGGCAAAACAGTTTCGGTCAAAAATTCATATTCACACCGATAAGAAAAAAGCGAACGCCAAAAGCGTCATTTCGGTGCTGACGTTGGGGGCAAAACAGGGACAAACGCTGCGCATTACCGCCGACGGCGACGACGAATCCGAAGCGCTGGAAGCCCTGCGCGAAGCGGTGGCGGCCGGTTTGGGTGATGAACTATTGGCGGAAGCGGAAAAACCCGCTGCCGAAACCGCCCCGCCTGCCGCCGGTTCAACCGGCATTCCCGGTTCGCCGGGGATTGCCATCGGGCCGATTTACCGCTTTGAGCGCGTGACGCTCGCCATTCCCGAAACCGCCGGTGACCCCGACACGGAACGCGCCGCGCTGGATCGCGCCATCACTGCCGCTACCGACGCGCTGAAACGCCTGCAGCAGGATGTCTCGGCACGGTTGGGGGAATCTGAAGCGGCCATCTTTGCCGCCCATCAGGAAATTCTGGCCGATGCGGAACTCCGCGAAACCGCCGACACGCACATCCGCAGCGGACACAGCGCGGCATGGGCCTGGCAAAAAACCATCGAAACCGCTGCCGCCGAACTATCTGCCGTGAAAAACGACCTGCTGGCAGCCCGCGCCGCCGACATCCGCGACGCGGGGGGGCGTGTGCTGGCCGAATTGCTCGGCCAACCAACTTCGGTTGCTTTGCCGGACAATCCGGTCATTCTGGTGGCGGACGACCTCTCGCCCTCCGACACCGCCACGCTCGACCGGCGCAAAATTCTGGGGCTGGTCACAGCAGTGGGCGGCGCGAATGCTCACACCGCCATTCTGGCGCGCGCGCTCGGCCTGCCCGCGGTGGTCGGTTGTGGCGAGTCCGTCCTGTCCATTCCCAACGGCACATTTGCCATTTTGGACGGCGGCGCCGGCTCGCTGACCCTTTCGCCGGATGAAGCGGCCATCGAACAAGCCAAAAAAGCGCAGGAAAAAGCCAACGCTGCCCGCGCCGAAAGCCTGCGGACGGCGCACGAACCGGCTCGCACCACCGATGGCACGCTGTTGCACATTATGGCCAACATCGGCGGGGTGACAGACGCGGAGCAGGCCGCCGCCACCGGCGCGGATGGTGTCGGGCTGTTGCGCACCGAGTTTCTCTTTTTGGAGCGGCAATCGCCCCCCACCGAAGACGAGCAATTTGAAGTCTATCGCGCCATCGCCGCCGCACTGGGCGACAAGCCGGTCATCGTCCGCACGCTGGACATCGGCGGAGATAAACCGCTGCCGTATCTGTCTGTGCCGGATGAGCAGAATCCCTTTTTGGGACAGCGCGGCATTCGGCTGTGTCTGGCTCGCCCCGACATTTTGCGCACGCAGTTGCGGGCCATTTTGCGGGCGTCGGTGCACGGTAATTTGAAAATTATGTTCCCGATGATTACCACCCTGTCCGATTTTTCTGCCGCGCGGGCGATGGTGGATGAAATTCGGGCGGAATTGGATGTGAAACCGGTGGAAATCGGCATGATGGTGGAAGTGCCCGCCGCAGCCGTGATGGCCGATGTCTTTGCGCGGCACGTCGATTTCTTTTCCATCGGCACCAATGATTTGACGCAATACACGCTGGCGATGGACCGCACCAATCAGGCGGTAGCTGGGCAGGCGGACGGCCTTCATCCCGCCGTGCTGCGGCTGATAGAAACCACTGTTCGGGCGGCGCACGCCCACGGCAAAATGGTCGGTGTGTGCGGCGAACTGGCCGCCGACCCGCATGCCGGCCCGATTTTGGTCGGACTCGGCGTGGACGAGTTGAGCGTCAGCGTGCCCGCCGTGCCCACAGTGAAAGCCACCGTGCGGGAAATGTCGATGGACAAGGCCCGCCAACGGGCGCAACAAGCCGTGCAGCAGCCTTCGGCAGACGCGGTGCGGAAGTTGCAGGGGTAGTGTCAGAAAAAAACGGCCACAAATTATCACGGATTACACAAATTAAAATCGAAAAATTGGTGAAATTGGTGTGAATTTGTGGCAAAATTTAATTTAAAGAGGGTGCAAAAATGTCCCAAAAATTTGAAGATTATATTGCCCTGCGTCGGGAAATTCCCCAACAAACGCAGGTATGGAATATGTACGGCGCGGGCGTCGAAAATATCGGGCGTGATGGTGCGCCGGAACTGGAACCCGTCCCCGAACCGGGCGACAATCAACTGCTGGTGCGCGTTGATGCCGTCGGCATGTGCTTTTCGGATGTGAAACTCATCAAACAGGGCGGCGCACATCCAAAATTGTATAATCGAGATTTGGCTGTCAACCCCACCCGGCTGGGGCACGAAGCCACCGTCACGGTCGTCAAAGTTGGCGAAGCGCTGAAAGACAAATATCACCCCGGCGACCGCTTCGCCATTCAGCCGGACATTTATCAAAATGGAAAAAGCACCGCTTACGGCTACACCATCCCCGGCGGGCTAACGCAGTACCATCTCATCGGGCCGGAAGTGCTGGCCGCCGACGGTATCAATTACGCCATTCCCGTCAAACGCGAAACCGGTTACGCCGAAATGGCGCTCACCGAGCCGTGGGCCTGCGTTTTTGCCGCCTACACCCAGCGGCGGCGGTTGGAACCGAAAGCCGGTGGCACGATGTGGATTGTCGGACAGCCCGGCGACGAAACCGCATACACCTTTTCGGCGGGACTGGACGCGCCCGCCAAAATTTATCTGACCGATGTGCCGGACAGCGTGCGAGACCTCATCCGCGCCGAAACCGCGGCACGCGGCACAGCCATCATCGAGAAAAATGGCCTGACCCCCGCCGATTATCCCGCTTTCAGCGAGTCGGAAACCGGCGGCGCGGGTTTCGATGACATCGTGGTGCTGAACCCACAATCGGCGGAAATGGTCGGTGCGGCGGCGAAATTGATTGCCCGGCGCGGCACATTCAATCTGGTGGGAAAAACCCCGCTCGACGCGGATGTATCGGTGGATGTGGGGCGTATGCATTACGATTACACGGCGTATGTCGGCAATCCGGGGCCGGATATTGCTGCCAGTTACGGCGAAGCCCGCAACCGGTGCGATTTGCGCCCCGGCGGCACGGCGGTATTCGTCGGCGCAGGCGGCCCGATGGGGCAAATGCACGTTCAGCGCGCACTGGAAATGGAAAACGGCCCGGCGCAGGTCATCGCCACCGATATTAATGCGCCACGCCTCGCCGCACTGGAAAACAAGTATGCCGCACTGGCCGAAAGCCGCGAAAAACGGCTGCTCACTTTCAACCCCGCCGAGAGCGACCAACCACTGTATGATTTTGTGATGGCAGCCACTCAAAATGCGGGTGCGGATGACGTGATTGTTTCCGTCCCGGTGGCGGCGGTTATGGCCGAAGCGGCCACGCTGATGAAAGCCGATGGAATGCTCGTCTTTTTCGCCGGTGTGCCGAATGGCACGTTTGCCCCGTTGAATCTGAGCAACGTGTATTTGCACAACGCCCAGTTCACCGGCACGTCCGGCTCGCGGGTGGAAGACCAGGCGCAGGTCATTCACATGGCGGAAACACACCAACTCTCGCCGAACCGCTCGGTGGCGGCAATTGGCGGTATCGAGGCGGCGCAGGAAGGCGTGCGGGCCATGATGGAGGGCCGCTATCCCGGCAAAGTGGTCATCTTTCCGCAGTTGAGCGGCCTGCCGCTCACCGCTGTTTCGGAACTGCCGGAACGGTTCCCGGAAATTGCCAAATATCTCGCGCCCGGCAATGTGTGGACTGCGGAAGCCGAGAAAGCGCTCATCGAAAGGTTTTTGCCCGATGATATACACGCTCACGCTGAACCCGGCCATTGACCGGGAACTGTCCGTTCCCAAAATTGAATTTGATGATGTGCTGCGCACCCGCGCCATCCGCGAAGATTATGGCGGCAAAGGATTCAACGTCTCCCGTATTTTGACGGCGTGGGGCGCGGAAAATGTCGCACTGGGATTTGTGGGCGGCTATACCGGCCAAAAAATCGAAGCCGGATTGAATGCGCTCGGCATTCGCACCGACTTTGTGCAAATTTCCGGCGAAACGCGCACGAACATCAGCATTGTCAGCGAAACAGAACGCCGGCACATCAAAGTGAATGAACCGGGGCCGATCGTGCAGCCGCAGGAAATCCGCGCTCTGCGTGACAGAATAGCGGTGTTGGCCGCACCTGATGACTGGTGGGTGCTGTCGGGGAGTTTGCCGCCGGGCGCACCGAACACCATTTATGCCGACCTTATCGACGTGTTGAATGCCGCCGGCGCGCGGGTGGTGCTCGATGCCAGCGGCGCACCACTCAAAGCGGGATGTGTGGCGGGGCCGTATTTGGCGAAACCCAACGCCGTCGAAGCGGGTGAGTTAACCGGCATTCAGCGGGTGCAACTGCACGCGGCAGATGTGACCGCCGCCATACACAATATGGGTGTGGAAAATGTGCTCATCACACTG
>JANTHQ010000013.1 GCA_024762375.1 Anaerolineaceae bacterium | reverse complement strand
GAACAAATCGCCGACCGGAAAAGCGGGTACATCCAGATATTTCGACAACTCGGCGGGCGATTCGTGCAGGATGAAGGCTTTGGCTTGGAAGAGCGCATAATAGTTGTACAGCAGCGACATCCCGCGCTCGCCGATGGAATCTTCGTAACGGGAAACAAACCAGTACGGCGCGATATATTCATATTCATCTACAGCGGCGCGCACGTCTGCTTCTCGATTTTGGCGAAGATACTCACCCAATTCCGGCACAATATACAGAAAATTACCGACAATATCGAAATTCTTTTTGTAAAATTTGAAGTCGGGAGCATTCGGGTCATTGTAGTATGATTCTTTGGTGAAAATGTTTACCCGCATGGTCATCAATCGGTCGAGTTCATCGGAAACACGCTGGCGCAGATTTGCGTCTGTGCCATCCATTCCCGCCAGCGATTGCAGGTTGAGGAACCCGATATATCCGGCAATCCAGCCGTTCAACTCGTATGGTTGCTGGCGGAAATAATCGGTTTGTGTGCCATAGGGTGGGTTCGGTACGGGCACGGTGATTTTTGATTTCGCCAGCGAATAAACCTGCTGAGCGTCCACACCCGGAATGTTCTCGGCGTATTTCCACATCGCATAAAAATTGTTTTGCGGATACGCCCAGATGAAACCATTGCCTGCTCGGGTCAGTGACGGATAATTGCCGGCGGCAATATCGTCCGCCACTTCCGGTGGCAAATCCATCGCTTCGCGCGGCGCGCCATCACTCCACCCGACACGGGCAATCATCGAGTTGGCAAAATAGGTGTTGAATTCCGATGCCAGATAATCCCGAACTTGCGCTTGTAACCCTGCTGATAGATATGGATACGCCATGGAAAGTGTAAAGAGGGTATCACCGGGGTTTTCAAAATAGTTTTCAACGTCTTTTACCAGCGTTCTGGCGTGATAGTAACCGGGACGAAGGTGTCCTGCATTGACGATTTTTTGGATTTCCGAGTTTAACCGCTGGCTGACTTCGTTTGTGGATGGCGGTGTGATACTGCTGGGAGCGGGGTTCGCCGTTAAAACGGGCAACGGGCTGTGAGCATTCCCATCGGGGCTGAAGGCGAACACAGTATTGCTACGGTGAACGAATAGTTTGCCGTCATATGGCACGATGGGGTTTTGGTCGCCGTGGTTGTGATATGCGGCATTCATACTGTTTGATAAACCCTGATACCAGCCCCGATGGCGCGAGATGGCGCCGGGGTCAAGAAACCACATGGGGTCGTAACCGGGAGCGATATCATCCAGATTGTATGACCATGCCTGCCCGGTGAGACCCGGTGTGGTGTAACTCACCCAATCGCCGACCCGGTCACAGCACAAATTGCGGTAAATGACGTTCCCGCCGGCAGAGATGGCTTGCGGCTCGGCAACGGCTGCTGCGAGGCCGGTAAATGCTTGCACGGGGCCCAAAAAACTGACATAACCCGGTGTGTCAATATTCCAGCCCATTACGCGCCCTTTGGCATCCGAACAGCATTTATACAGGCTGCTGAAATAGAGTAAATTATCGTTGCCAACCAATGGCGGATAACGGTTACCGGAAGTCGTTCCCCAGTAACTGGCGGGAATATATTCGCGGAATCCATCTCCATCCGAATCGAACGAGTATTCCTGTCCGTTGGAAATATTCAGTGCCACGAACATGCGCCGCCATGGTTTGTGTTTGTGCGGGTCAGACTGGGGATTGTCTTCCAGATATTCGGTGACACTGTGAGCATCCACAACCGGATAGCCGTGTGCCCAATTTTGCCCCGATACTTCTGCCCCGATGATTTGGTTTTCAGTGCCGTTGGGGAAAATATCGGCGAGCTGCATTTGTTTGACAGACGCAAACGTTGTGTTGTCGGGGTTGTCCACACTGCGGGTTCCCGGGGCTAAATCGTTGCGATAGCCGTGTGCCACCGAGAAAATCACTTTATCCTGAAAAATCACCGGCCAGTATGATTGAAACTGTGCGCCCGGCATCTTCGCCGATTTCCACACCAGATGCCCGTCGTTGGCATTGAGCGCGTAAGCGTAATTATCGTTGGCGGCAAAGAAAATTGTACCATCTTTATAAGCCGCCGAAAGGTGAATGGGTGCGCCGGTATCGTATTGCCAAACCAATTGTCCTTGTTGTGGCGTGCCATGCGCGCCGATAGCATACATCTTCCCATCGCGGTTGCCGACAAATATTTTGCCGTCAACCACGAGGGGGTTCGTGTCATAACCCGCATCTGCGCCAGAAAACTCCCACAGCGGTGTGCCATTCAGCGCGTTTAGCGCGTGGAGTTTGTGGTCGTAGCCGCCGACATACAGCACGTCACCGTCAACCGTGGGCGAATTTCCTAGCGGCAGTTCAGTGTCGTATCGCCATGCTACCGCGCCAGAATTTGCGTCGAGCGCATATAACCCGCGCGAAGTGGACACGTAAATTAGTCCATTGGCGGCAATCAGTTGTGAATTCTGTGGAATGAATGCTTCAATTGGGCGATACCATGCAACCTGCAATCGCCCGGTTACTTCTTCCGGTGTCCACGAAGTTCGCTGTGGATTGGCAGCAGCCATTGCCCAGTCGCCGTCGGCGGTTACCTGGGTAGATGTAATTGCAGTGCGGGTTGTGTCACCGGTGAGTGAGGGAGTATCGGCCGCCGCAGTGATGGGGAACATAAAATCGTTCGCCGCGATACCACCGGCCGATAACAGGACTGTGTTGATGAGAAAAATTAAAATGAGTACAGTTCGTTTTTGAATCATAGGATAATTCCTCCTGAGCCTTGTCACAACCTGCCAGCGCAATGAAGAATAATAATGAATAAAAGCGTGGTGTTGTGAAAAGGGGTTTGTTGTGCAAAAACCCGGCGAAATATACCGTGAAATTGCATCGGTGTTTACCAGTCGAATTCATCAACCTGCAGAATGAATATTCAGTTGTAAAAGTTTTTAATTACACCTCCTTTCGTTTGACGATGGCGGATAAAAAACTCGACTAGCTGGTAATTGCCAAAACTATTATCGCAAAAGCAGGTAGTTGGATGGCGTTGGTGATGAATGGGGGAATGCAAAATGTGGCGAGGGCTGCTTTTGGCAGTTAGTAGCCGGTTCGGTGCAATGAACTAACCTTGTTAACTCAACCGAGTTCAGTCATCTTGTACCAAATGGCTGCGTTATTTATATAAGCCTTACCAAAAATGTTAAAAAAATCAGTGGCGTTCAATCGCCAGAAATCTGTTACGAGGGTATTGTATGAATCTTTCTGAAAAAATCCAAACGAGACAGGCGAAAATTGCCGTAATCGGGTTGGGGTATGTTGGATTGCCACTTGCCGTGGCTTGTTCCGAAGCAGGGTTTTCGGTTGTGGGTATTGATGTCAATGCCAAGAAAGTGGCACGCATCAATCGGGGCGAGAGTGTGGTTCAAGACATTCCGGATGCACAATTGGCGGCAGTGGTCGCCGATAACCGCTTGCAGGCCTTCGCCGATTACGCTCATATTCCAGATGTGGATGTGGTAATCATCTGCGTGCCCACGCCGCTCAATAAATCCGGAGACCCGGATGTTTCATATATTTTGGCGGTTGGCGAAGTGTTGCGCGACAATTTGAAACCGGATGTGCTGGTGGTGCTAGAAAGCACAACCTTCCCCGGAACAACCGAAGATTTGTTGGCGCCAATGCTCGAAGAATCGGGATTGAAGGTGGGAGAAGATTTGTTTGTTGCGTTTTCGCCGGAACGAATTGACCCCGGCAACGCGCGCTATCACCTGCAAAATGTGCCGAAGGTAGTCGGTGGCATCACGCCGATGTGCCAATCGCTGGCCGTGGCATTTTACCAAACGATTATCGAGCGGGTTGTGCCCGTTTCTTCGCCGATGGCAGCCGAAATGACCAAACTGTTGGAAAACACATTTCGCTCGGTGAATATCGCATTGGTAAACGAAATGGCCATTATGTGCGACAAACTCGGATTGAATATCTGGGAAATTGTTGATGCGGCAGCAACCAAACCGTATGGGTATATGAAATTTGTACCCGGACCCGGCGTTGGCGGGCATTGCATTCCCGTTGACCCGCACTACCTTTCGTGGAAACTGAAACAAGTCAATTATAATGCGCGTTTCATCCAACTGGCGGGCGAAATCAACGCCGAAATGCCCATTTATGTGGTGGATAAAGTTGTCGATGCGCTGAATGCAGACCGCAAAGCCGTCAACGGCGCACGTATTTTGATGCTCGGCGTGGCATACAAACCCGATATTGACGATGTGCGCGAATCGCCCGCGCTGGATGTGCTGCGTCTGTTGGAACTGCGCGGCGCCGAGTTGTATTACAATGACCCATTTGTGCCATCGTTGAAAATGAATGGTACATTGATGACTTCGTTGCCCTTAACGCCGGATGTCATATCTTCGATGGATTGTGTGGTGGTTATCACCGCACACAGCACATACGATTGGACAAGCATCGCGGCTGCGGCTAAAGTAATTGTGGACACCCGAAATGCCGTAACAGATACCGGAGCATCTGCCCGTATTTTCCGCTTGTAATCAGGATGGATATTTTATGAAAAAACCTTCCAATAAAATTATAACCCTATTGTTATTGACCATAACCATCACCGTGACAACGATTGTTCAAGCCCGGTTGATGCTTTTGGCGAACGCTCAGGAGCCCGGAAGCATTTCCAGCTGCAGCGCGCCGATGAATTTGTCAAACTCGGAAGGCTATTCATCTATCGACCCGTTTTTGATTGCCGACCCGGCCGGTGTGGCCCATTTGTTTTGGGCAGAACGCGTTTTCGGGTCGCCCGGTGGCGGGGGTACCGATGCCATTATGTATTCAAAATGGGATGGAACGAATTGGTCTACGCCGATTGATATTTTCCTTTCCCCCCGTGACCACGATAACCGGAAAATTACCGGTGTTCGCGGTGTATTGGATGAAAAAGGGATTATTCATTTGGCGTGGATGGGCCCTGATAACACATTTTATTACAGCACGGGGCGTGCCGACCAGGCGGGAATGGCTTCGGCATGGGATAAACCGTATCTGCTGGCAGAAGACCAGGCAGGTACCCAGTATTCATTTGATATTGCATACGAGCCGCCGTCCACAATCCACATTTTATATGGCACCAGCCGAGAAAACGACGCATCATCTGTTGCATATATTCACTCGACTGATGCCGGCGCAACGTGGTCAGACCCCGAAGACATCTTCCTTTTCAGCGGGTTGGATAGAGGCGCCAGCAATATTCGAATGTTGGTCGCTCCGCCCAATCATATTTATGCCACTTGGACGGAATGGGATTTGTCGGGCAATGGGCAAGCAATCTATTTTGCCAAATCGATTGATAGCGGAAAAACTTGGAGTGTGCCCGTTGTGCTCGATACCCGCGAAGGCAATGAGTACGAACGAGATTGGACAAACCTGGCGCTATTGGACAAAAATCAGTTGGTGGTCATGTGGGAAGGTGGCTTTCGGGCATATCCGCAGGCACAATACTCGTATGATGACGGCGAAACTTGGACTGAACCGGTAGATACATTTCCATGGTTAATTGCAGATAACGGATTCACATATTTATTGCGTGACAGTACCGGGCGATTGCATGCGTTTTTGGTGCGCCGCATCCGTGAAGGTTCGGGCGACGTGTGTCGTTTTCCCGGCTGCGCCCAAGCCGAAGCGCGAGGCTCTACCAACACGTTGTGGCACAGCGTTTGGGAAGGCGGAACAATTTGGCGCAGCCCGGAACCGGTGGGTAACTTTGGCGATGGGAAACTGGGCGATATTGGTGGTGCATTTTCAACCGTGACTTTCATTGAGGGCAACAAATTGGTGGCTGCATGGTTCAGCTATTTAACGCAAGAGGTCATCGTGATGGATTGCCGCGTGAATGGAGCCGTTACCGAACCGGCTCAACCGTGGTCCACAGCTACAGCCACCCCAACGCCTACCGCCACCCCCACACCATCGCTGCCCAACGTAACCCCCGAATTACCATACCGGGCATCGCAGGTTGAAGCCGTACCACCGGCATCCGGGCAAAACAAAAATCCCGGTTGGGCAATCTTGGTTGGCACATTACTTTCGATTATTCCCGTGGCGGGCTTTGTATATTTTCGATTGCGACATCACGTATAAAACAAAAAACTGACAGAATAAGATAGTGTTTTCGCTTTATAAAGAAACACATCCGTGAGGGGAAAAGGAGCATATGACAACAGACGTAACAATTTTAAAACCAAAGCGACCATTCTCAGACAGCTTTGGGTTACTATACCGTTTTAAAGAATTACTGTGGGTATGGACAATGCGCGAAATAAAAGGCCGCTACCGGCAGTCGGCGTTAGGTTTTGGCTGGGCATTGGTGCAACCCGTTTTCCAGATGGTGGTAATCAGCATCATCTTTGGCGGGTTTCTGCGCGTATCCAGTGGCGACGTGCCATATCCGGTATTTGCCTATGCTGCAATTTTGCCATGGACATTCTTCTCCGGTTCCATAAACTCGGCGGTTCCCAGCATTTTACAAAACATGCAATTGGTGACAAAAATATACTTTCCACGAGAGATATTGCCGCTTTCGGCGGTTCTTTCCCGACTGGTAGATTTTGCTGTGGCATCCATCGTATTCATTGGATTGCTTTGGTGGTACAAAATTCCATTGCATGTCACCATTTTATATGTGCCATTTTTACTGGGTATTCAGATTATATTGGCTGCAGCCATTGGGCTTTTGGGTTCGGCTATCAGCGTGTTTTTGCGCGATATCTCGTTTGCTGTGCCACTGGCAATGCAATTGTGGATGTATGCGTCGCCGGTGATATATCCGATTGATCAAGTGCCGGAGCGATGGCGATGGCTTTACATGCTCAATCCGATGGCAAGTATCATCGATTCATATCGGCGCGTAATTTTACACGGCCAGATGCCGGATTTCGGCGCTTTGAGCATTGCGCTGGTTACAGCCGTGCTGTTATTCGTGGTGGCGTATTGGTATTTTAAACGACTTGAAATGGCAATGTCAGATATTATTTAATGAGGAAAAGTATGGCGCAGCAACCGGCAGTTCAGTTTAACAACATTTCAAAATATTATTTATTGGGTAGTCGTCGCGCACATATGCGCTATTTATTGCCTGAATTTTTACAAGGTAAGCGTTTGGCTCCGTCAATGGTTGCCGACGAACGCATTACCAACGACCACAATATTCTATGGGCATTGCGAAATGTGTCGTTTGATGTTCGGCGGGGCGAAGTGATGGGACTCATCGGTCCAAATGGCGCCGGAAAAACCACCGCCCTGTCGCTGCTGGCGGGTATCATCAGCCCGTCAGACGGTGAAATTACCGTTCGCGGACGCATCGGCGCGCTGATAAAACTCGGCGCCGGGTTCCACCCCGATTTGACCGGGCGGGAAAATGTCTATCTGAATGGGTCCATTTTGGGTTTGCCAAAAACAAAAATCGACCGGCTGTATGACGATATTGTACAATTCGCCGAGCTGGAAGATTTTATGGAAACCCCTGTCAAGCGGTATTCATCGGGGATGTATGTTCGGTTGGGATTTTCGGTGGCGGTTCACACCGACCCGGAAGTGCTGTTGGTTGACGAAGTTTTAAGCGTTGGCGATGTGTCGTTCCAAAGCCGGTGTTTGAATAAAATTGGCGAAATCCGCGAGGCCGGCACAACGGTTGTTTTTGTGTCGCACAACATGCACCATGTTTCAAGTTTTTGTGACCGGGTCGCATATATGAAACAAGGTGCCATTCAACTTATCGGCACCCCCGGCGAAGCGCTGGCTGCCTATACCAATGATATGATGCAGCAACAAGATAATCAACATATTGAAGATGGTAGTAATATGAATGAAGTAAACGGCAGTGGTCGGATGATAATGACCGATATTTCGTTTTTGAACGAGCATGGGCAATCCGTTGACCAAATTCGGTACAACGAACCCTTGACGGTCCGAGTGGCATATAAAACCAACGAACCTGTCGAAAATCCTCTGCTCGACCTGGTAATCCGCGATACCACACGCGGCAATATGTTTCAGGCCACCAATCGCGATTTTGCGGTAGAATTTGGCCCCATTGGGCGAACGGGATATATCGACATTACTTTCGAACGGATGCCGGTGAACAATCAGGTGTTGAACTTCTTTTTTACACTTTGGAATTCAACACATACCGAGCGGTTTGATTGGAAACGATTTATCAAATTACGAGTGGTTGGCAAACCAACCAGCAGCGGTCGATTTTTATTTGACTGCGATTGGCGCAATGTTCCCGAAACAGAGGCGGTTAACGTATGACCTTACCCAATTTTCTGATTATTGGGTCGCAAAAATCGGGTACGTCATCACTGTACCGATATCTAAAAGCGCACCCTCAAATTTTTATGACACGTATAAAAGAGCCGAAGTTTTTCGCGCTGGAAAGTACGGACTTCGGGTTTAACGCGCCATACAGTTTACCGGAAGAAGTGGCGCGCATCGCCGACCGGGCACAGTACGAAGCCCTGTTTGCCGACGTATCGGATGAACGTGCATGGGGAGAAGCCTCGACATGGTATTTGCACACTCCCGGCACGGCAGAACGCATCCGCCAATTGGTTCCGGATATGAAATTAATTGCTATTTTGCGCCAACCGGTAGAGCGGGCGTATTCAAATTTTCTGCATGCCAAAAACTATCTAAAAATTGAGCCGTACGATGATTTTGCACAGGCCATCCGCGCAGAAGAAGAAAGGTGGCAGCAGCAGTGGGGTCATCCATGGTATTACAAACGGAAAGGCTTTTATTTCCAACTGCTGAAACCATACTTTGATATATTTCCCCGCGACCAAATTCGGGTGTATCTGATGGATGATTTGAAAGCCGATGCCCGCGGATTATTGCAGGACATTTTCCGTTTTTTGGAGGTTGATGATTCATTTGAACCGGATTTTGCCCGACGATACAATGTTTCGGCAAACAGCGCGCGCAGCCAAACGCTGCACAAAGTACTAAACCAGCCGAATCCGGCCAAAGCGATTGTCCGGCGGTTTCTCCCGGCCCGAATGCGCCGGCAATTGAAATTAAAATTACAACAAAAAAATCGAGCAGAGCAACAAATTTCGCCTGAAATTCGTGCTGAACTGATGGACGAATTTCGAAACGACATTTTGAAATTACAAGATTTGATTGACCGTGACCTATCTCTATGGCTAAGTTGAATGATGCATCGGCGGAAAGTGCCGCCACACTTGTGAACAACACCATCCGTTTTGTCGAATCGTGCCGCATCACACCCGGAAAATGGCGGTTTGCGTCCTCTCCCGCCGGAGAGGAAACGCTATATGCGTCCACGTTTGCATGTATGATTTTGCACTACACCGGTCATCTGGCCGAATTATCACCGGCAGAAAAAGAGGCGTGGGCAGCATACCTCAACCAATGGCAAGATTCGGCTACTGGGTATTTTAACGGTCCCGAACTGGTTCCGGAAGAAATTAAAAGTCGTAAACACTCTTTTGAGCACGTGTCGCAGCATTTGGCAGCGCATGTTCTGCCCGCACTCAGTTTGTTGGGCGCAAAGCCAAAATTTCCGCTGTCTTTTGCCCACACGTTTTTAGATTTGAATTATCTGCAACAATGGTTAGATGCTCGAGATTGGCGAGATGCCTGGCTTGAGGGGAATAATCTGATTTTTGTGGGGCAGTTTTTGGTACACCTGCGCGATGTGGAACGGCAGCCCGGCGCGCAAGCGGCACTTGATTTGTACTTCGATTGGCTGGACGCACATATTGACCCGGCAACCGGCCTGTGGGGGTCAAATGGGTTTTGCTCGCCGGTGACGGCACTGTATGGCGGATATCACCAGCTCATAGTTTATTATTTCGAAAACCGAAAAGTGCTATACCCCGAACGGCTGATTGATGTGGCGTTGTCGTTGCAACATGCCGACGGCGGATTTCATCCCGACGGTGGTGGTGGCGCATGTGAAGATACGGACACTGTCGATATTTTGGTGAACATGTACAAACAGGTAAATTACAAACGCCCGCAAATTCGTCGTGCCCTGCGCCGAGGGTTGCATCACATTTTGCAGCGACAAATGCCCGATGGCGGTTTTGTGTACCGTCTGGATAAACCGTTTGTGCATATGGGCATTCAAAAAACAAAATCGGCGGCAAACCACTCGAATCTATTCCCGACCTGGTTTCGTATCCACACATTGGCACTCATCAGCGAAATTTTAACCGATGAACCGGTCATTCGGTGGAATTGGCAATTTAATGACAGTTGCTCGATGGGCTGGCACCGGCAATGGGACAAATCGGCGCATGCGTTGACATGGGCCGACCGGCAAACAGAAAATTTGTGGTATGCGTCGAACACCGCCGGAAAGCGTTTGCAGGCGGTCTATCGACGGGGACGCGGTATTGGTGGACGTGTAAAACGGCGGATGCTGGGTGGAGGCAATCATGGCTAGCGAAACGCCGCTTGTGTCGGTGGTGATGGCTGTGTACAATGGGCAACCGTTTTTGCGTGCCGCGATGGATAGCATTTTAAACCAAACATACACCAATTTTGAATTGATAGTGATTGATGATGCTTCGACGGATGCCACCGCTGAAATTTTGCACGCATACAACGATCCGCGCATAAAAATTGTCACCAATTTGAATAATATCGGGCAGACGCGCTCTTTAAATAAAGGTATCGAAATGGCTCGCGGCAGTCTCATTGCCCGCCACGATGCCGATGATACATCGTATCCTGAAAGGTTCGAGCAGCAGGTAGATTACATGCTGGCTCATCCTGATGTCGGATTGCTGGGCACCAGTTACGAGGTCATCAGCGATTCGGGGCAAATTCTGGAGGAAGTTGTCTTGCCAACCACACACGAAGCGCTGTGCGAACGGATGGAGGATGGGAACATCTTTTGTCACGGTTCGGTGATGTTCACCGCGTCGGCGGTGGCGAAGGTAGGCGGCTACAACCCCGGTTTTCGAGTTACGCAGGATTACGATTTGTGGTTGCGGTTATCTGAAGTTTCCCGCATCGCCAATTTGCCGGCGTTGCTCTACCGTTTTCGTTTTGACGGCAACTCGGTGAGCCGCACCAAACGGCGATTACAACTGGCATATCGACAATTGGCGCTCAAACTTGCCCGGCAACGCCGAAATGGCTTGCCCGAAGATCCGGTTCCGGCCGATGTGCTGCGCGAGTTTACCCCCGATCCGCGCCGTTTGCTCGGTGATGCTCGGCGCACTGCCTACCTGTATTTTGCCGCCGGACAACAGTTGGCTGCTGAAAATACATTGCGGCAGGCTTACCAAATATCAACCCATGAACTGCACGAAACCGAATCGGTTTGGCACAACTGGGCATTGGCGATGGGGCGCACGCTGGCCGCATTGCGCCACAATCCAACCGAAGGGGCAGCCTTCATTCAATGGGTGTTTGAAAAATTACCGTTATCCACAAAGAACGATGTGCTGGCAACCGTGCTCGGACATTATTATGCCGACCAAGCATTTGCGGCCTTTGCAACCGGCGAAAAAACCGCGGTTCCCCGTCTCGCATTGGCGGCGGTCCGCAATCAACGCCGATGGCTCACAAATAGAGGGTTATGGGCAATTTCTCTGCGATCTATCTGGCACGCATAATTGGTGGTGAAAAACGTAATGGATACATTTAATCGAACTTTAAAATGGATGGGGATATTCGCGGCGATATTCGTGGTTTTGCTTTTGGCTGCCTGCGCGTCCACAGCGACACCGGTTGCTCAAAACCCGACCGCCCTCCCGCCAACAGCAACTGCAACCGAAATCATCACTGCCGCCGCATCGAACACACCCACCACAATGCCGCCGACCGACACGCCTATGCCGACAGCTACCGCCGTGCCGCCGACACCCAGTCCCGTGCCGCCGACCGCGACCCCGACAATCGCCGCCACAGACACCCCGCTGCCGACAGATACCCCTGTCCCGCCGGATATGTTCGCACCGGCAGCCCCTGCGTTGGTGATTGACCATCGTTCTGTGGACAAATTCAGCCGCATTCCCGATGAATATATTCAGGCTGCGCGCGAAATTCGGTGGTTGCATCGTGGCGCATCAGTGGGTGTGAATATTGCGGCAACCATAAATCAAAATGGTTCGCGGGCTGCCAGTGGGCTGAATTGTTTGCCATGGACAGACCTCGGCGCACCACCGGATGGCGGCAGGCCCAAAAGCTGTGGCTGTCCGCAGGGTGATTTACCGACACGATGGCAAAACATCTGCCGCAACCAAACAAACTTTTTGCCGATGGACGCAAAATACACCCGCGACAATTGGCAGTTTGAAGTGCATCCATATCGTATCGTGACCGATAATTTGCAGGAAATCCGCAACATGAATCCCGGTTGGCGCAAAAAAACCAACTATTTCATCCAGCGGGTGGACACACTGGGCCCCAACGAGCTTTTTGAGTTTGTCAGCTATCAAATGGGGTATGTGGAAGGGCCATCTATCAATAAACATTTTTTCACGGATACCGATGACGTTTTCCGCGCCGATGGCTCGCTAAATTATGATGACCCGCAGCCCGGCGTGGCAAATCTCGAAGCGCTGGACGCGGCACACCCCGAATTTCAGATTATTTGGTTTACATCGGCGCAGGCACGGCAGGTTCAATTTGATACGGATGGCATGCCGCACGTGCAGGTGTTTAACGACCGATTGCGCGAATATGCGGAAACGCACGGGAAAATCCTGTTCGATTTGGCGGATATCGAATCGCACTTGCCCGATGGCACGCCATGCTATGGCATTGATGTCAATGGCGCGCCCGTACAAGTGATAACTGTGTGCGATGAATATGTGGACGAAAAAGTTTCCGGGCATTTAAACGCTTTCGGTTCAAACCGGGTGGCGCAAGCGGTTTGGGTGATGATGGCGCAACTTGCCGGATGGGATGGAGAATAATGCCAACAGTCAGTGCAATCATACCGGCATACAATCAGGGGCACTATTTGGGCAAGGCTATCCAAAGCGTGCTCGGCCAGACGTTTACCGATTTTGAGATCATCGTGGTGGATGACGGCTCGACCGATGACACCCGGCAAGTGGCGGCGGGTTTTTCCGACCCGCGCGTGCGATATGTCTATCAGCAGAATGCAGGGTTGTCTGCCGCGCGAAACACCGGCATCCGGCACGCCGAAGGTGCGTTTCTGACTTTTCTCGATTCGGATGACCTGTTTCTCCCCGAAAAACTGGCGATACTGCTGGCGAAATTCGATGCCGAGCCGGAGCTCGGGTTTGTTGCCGGGCAAGCCATTCTGATTGACGAACACGACCGGCGCATCGGCGAAATTTTTGACAAGCGGCTACCGGAAGACAGCGCGCAATTGCTGCTGGGCAATCCACTGCACGTTGGCAGCGTGATGGTTCGCCGCGAATGTCAAACGAAAGTCGGCTTTTTTGACGAAACGCTGCGCTCGTATGAAGATTGGGATATGTGGCTGCGGCTGGCGTTGGCTGGCTGTCGGATGGGGTGGGTGGAAAAACCGGTGTCGCTGTACCGGTTTCATTCAAACCAGATGACAAGCAACGGGCAGCAGATGACCACCGCCACTTTCGCCGTGTTGGAAAAACTTTTTGCCCGCACCGATTTGCCTCCGCGCTGGCAGGCACTGCGCGACAAAGCGTACAGCCACGCGCATCTGCGCGGCGCGGCGCAAGCATTTCAGGCAGACGATTTCGCGGCGGCGGCAGAACATCTGAATACCGCCGTGCGGCTGAATCCCGATTTGCTGGCGAATGACGGCGAAGCGCTGGCGAAATATATCGCCGGGTGGGCAAATTATGCCAAAACCCATCACCCGCTGGCATATATGGAAAAAGTATATGCCCACTTGCCCGAAAGTTTGGCAGTGTTGCGTCGCCGCCGCAACCGAGATTTGGCGACGGAAGCCATCCAAATTGCATTTGATGCGCACGTCAAAAACGATGCCGCCACTGCGAAAGCGGCGGTCTCGCGTGCGTTTCAGTATCAGCCGAAATGGCTGCTCAATCGTGGGGCAGTGGCACTGTTCGTAAAATCGTGGTGGAAGTCGGTTGTCGGAAATTAGCGATTGGTTATTTATCATTCGTGATGCGTGATTTTTGCTACTCTGCCACCCTGAAACATTGAACCTGAAACTTGAAACCCAAAATCCCAACCTGAGGCTAAAATATGACTGAAGAAACTAAACGCTCAATCTTCTTTCGACCACAAGTGAACCCATTTGTGATGCTCTTTGTCGAACGATCGGGCAGTACATACCTGACCACACTGCTCAATTCGCACCCCGATGTGTATGCGCAGGGCGAAAAATTCGACGCGATGCGACAGCAGGGCAAAGGCGCACGCGAGCAACTCGAATGGGCGGAAGAAGTTTTGACGCCGCCGCTGGTGGGTCGAAATAAAGCCCGCGGCTTCAAAACCAAAACGATGGACATTCTCGACCCGGACGGTTTGGCCGAATTGATGCGCCGGTTGCAGTGTAAAGTTATCCAATTGCAACGGCGCAATTTGGTGAAAGCGGTCGTTTCCACCGTGAACGCCAAGCGACTGTGGGAAAAATCGGGCACATGGAATCTGCTGGATGAAAAAAATCGTCTGTCGGAATTTGCCATCAACCCCGATGTGTTCGATGAATTGTTGCAGCAACGCATCCAATGGGATGATGAGTTGGAATCGTACGTGCAGTCTTTGCATCTGCCCACACTGAAATTATATTATGAAGAATTGCTCACCGATGAAGCCGGTTTCATCCGCCGGGTTTATGATTTTCTGGGCTTAAAACCGAAACCGGCACAGGGTATCACCCTGAAAAACACAAAAGACGATTTGCGGCATGTGCTGCTCAATTTTGATGATTTGCGGGCAAAATATGCCGGTACGCGCTATCAGGCGATGTTCGATGAGGTTTTGCTGCCCGACGCGTGAAACGTGACAAAAAACGTGATGTTACGCAGTTAAAAATTTGACACGGATTATCATTCCGATATACGAAA
>JANTHQ010000012.1 GCA_024762375.1 Anaerolineaceae bacterium | reverse complement strand
ACGAGGTTCAATCGGCGACACCGGTATTGTGGACAAGCGGCATTTTGAGCACCGTTCGGGAATCCATCGGGCTGCAGGTGACCGGCATCGACCCGGCAGGTGATTTTCATACGCCCATTCGCAACGGTATTGTTGCCGGAAACTACATCAGCGCCAATAGCCGCAACGAAATTCTGGTTGGGCAGCGGTTGGCTGATGAAATGCAAATTTCGCCCGGCGACCGCGTCAGTCTGACCATCGGCAATGCCGATGGCGTACCACAAGAGGCAATTTTTACGGTTGCCGGTTTGTTCAGAACCGGCATACCGGGTTATGACCAAAATACGGTGATTATGCCGTTATCGCGGTTGCAGGCTATTACCGGTGTGGGCAATCGTGCCAGCAGTATCATCATTATGCTGCACAACCGAGATGATGCCGCCAAAGTGGCAGACGCGCTGCAAACACCGGGCATCAAATCGCTGACATGGGAAGACTTGAATAGCATAATGCTGGATCTTATAACAACCGCTTTGGGCTTTTATTATATGATATACATCATCATTATTTTGGTGGTGGCGGTGTTGATTGCCAACACACTATTGATGTCGGTGTTTGAGCGCACGCGCGAAATTGGCATTTTGGCGGCGCTCGGCATGAAAGGGCGGCAAATTATGCTCATGTTCCTGCTCGAAGCTTCGGCGCTGGCGGTAGCGGGAATTGTCGTGGGGGTCACGGCCGGGTATGCGGTTGTGGCTTATGTGGCAAAAGTCGGCATTCCCATCGGCGACGATACGGCGGCAATGGCCGGGCAGGCTTTCGCGCTGAGCAGCAAAATGTACACCGCGTTTGACCCGGTTCAAGCGGCGATATTGTCACTGTTGATGTTTGGTCTTGTCGCGCTTGCTTCGCTTTACCCGGCGTGGTTCGCGGCTCGATTGCAGCCGGTAGAAGCATTGCACACGTTGAATTAAATCACTCACAACGGAATTGAAAGCTCGCATCCAAAAAAGGAGCACAGCAATGGAAGTCGTTCAATTAGAAAACGTTACCAAAATCTACAAAATCGGCGAAGTGGAAACCCGAGCGCTCAATGGCATTTCGATGACCGTCAGCGATGGTGAGTTTATGGCGCTGGTGGGTCCTTCCGGCTCCGGAAAAACGACCGCACTGCAAATAATGGGCTGTTTGGATCAACCCAATAGTGGCACTGTCAAAGTAAACGGGCAAGATGTAACCCGGTTGAATGCCAATCAGCGCGCCGACCTGCGGCGCGGCGTGATTGGTTTCATCTTTCAATTTTTCGCGCTCATCCCGGTGCTCGATGCCTATGAAAACGTGGAACTTCCGCTGCTGTTGAATGGCGTTCCCCCAAAAGAGCGAAAAGAACGGGTGATGGAAATGCTGGAAGCCGTCGATTTGCTCGACCGTGTTCACCATCGCCCCGACCAGATGAGCGGCGGGCAACAACAGCGGGTTGCCATCGCCCGCGCACTGGCGCCCAACCCGCGCATTGTGCTGGCTGATGAACCAACCGCCAACCTCGATACGGCAAATGGCAATCAGATTTTGGAAATCATGCACCGGCTCAACGAAACTACCGGCACCGCCTTCGTTTTTGCCACCCATGACCCCAGAGTGATGTCGTATGTGCGGCGTGTCGAAAAAATGCAGGACGGAAAACTGGTGGTTAATGGGGATATACCGGTAAAATGACAACAAACGGGAGACGAAACGTGAAATCATCCACCCCGATTTGGCTTGTAATTTTGGCAATTGCAGGGCTTCTTTTGCCTGCATGCTCGTCCGGGCGCGCAGAACCGACTGCCACGCCGCAACCCACCGCTGCCACACCGGCAGAAACAAGATCCATCGGCGTGGGCGGGGTATCTTCTGAAGTGATTGTGATGCCCGCACAGCACGCCAACCTCGCTTTTGAAAGCGGCGGGCGGGTGGTGGCTGTCAACGTCTCGGTGGGCGATTGGGTGAAACAGGGTGATATTTTGGCGCAAGTGGATGATACTGCCCAGCAAGCGGCGCTCGCAAAAGCGCAAGCGGGGGTAACGCAGGCGAAAGCCGGCATCGCCCAAGCCGAAGCCGATGTGGCATCGGCTCAAGCCGGTGTCGCCCAAGCCGAAGCCAATTTGACAAAGGTGTTGGCCGGCCCCACTGCTGCCGAAATTGCCCAACTCGAAGCCAATCTCGCGGCTGCACAAGCCCGCTTAAATGAAATGATTAACAGCCCCACCGACGAAGACCTTCAGCAGGCGCAAGCCGCCGTGGATATTGCCCAAGCCCAGTTGGATGAACTGCTCGCCGGCCCCCGTGCGGAAGATATCGCGGCGGCATCTGCGCGGGCATTACAGGCGCAAGCCGCGGTCAAAGCCGCGCAATCCGCTTACGACCGGGTGCGGTACGGCGACCCAAAAGACGCTCAATTCGCCGGGTTGGAATTGGAAAAAGCGACACTGGCATATCAAATTGCGCAGGCTGAATTTGATAAACTGAATAACGGCGCCACCCCACAGCAAATTACCGTGGCGAAAGCCAGATTGTCGCAAGCCAAAGCCGCACTGGCAACGGTTTTGGCGGGCGCTTCCCCCGAACAGATTGCCCAAGCCCAAGCCGGTGTCACCCAAGCGGAAGAAGCCCTGAAACAAGCCAAAGCCGGCGCCACCGATGAAGATATCGCCATTGCCAAAGCCGCTGTTGAGCAGGCTCAATCGCTGTTAAAATCTGCCCAAGCGAACTTAACCGTGCGGCAGGCGGCAGTAGCGCAAGCCGACGCCGCACTTTCAGCGGCACAATCTCAACTGAACGCTACCCGGTTGATTGCGCCGTTCGATGGTCAAGTGGGCACAATCGATATCAACGTGGGCGACACCGTTGCCCCCGTTCAGCCGGTGCTGTCGCTGGGCGACACAACCCGCTGGCAGGTTCAAACCAACGATTTGAACGAACTGGACATTGTCGCCGTTAAAATTGGCGCAAAAGCCACCGTCCAAGCCGATGCGCTCCCCGGCGAAACCTTCACCGGAAAAGTGAGGGCCATCAGCCCCGCCGCCAAAACGGTCGCCGGCGACAAGATTTTCACGGTTTGGATTGATATTGTTGACGGCGATACATCTCAATTGCGCTGGGGAATGACCGCTTTGGCGGATATTGAAACGGAATGACCGGAGACGCTGCGATGAAAAAACCGGCGATTTTTTTGCTGTTTTTTGTCGGCATTTTTTTCAGCCCGATACAAGTTGCACCCCGCACCGCCTATGCCCAAACGGACATCGATGCCGCATTGGCAAGCGGTACCATCCGCGCCTTTTTGCGTGTGCTCGCCCGCCCCGAATTGTCCGGGCTGATTGATTTTTATATCGCAGAAGATGCCGATGCCGCCCAAATAACAGCCGATTTGCAGCCCGTCACCACCTTTGCCGTGCAGCAATCGGGTTGGGTTGACGCCGGGCAAACCTTTCAAGCCACCGTCGTCATCCGCCCCGAAAATCGGCGGGCAACCATCCAAACGGCAAAATTCGATGGCCGCTGGCGGATAACACAGGTTCAGATGCTCGCTACCGAGCCCGCCACCCGCACCGCCGCAACCCCCGAACCGACAGTGGCGCATCGCGGCGGGCAACTTGTCTTTCAAACAGAAAGCGGCGGCGAAATCTATCTCATCAATGCCGATGGCACAAATTTACGGCACATCACCCACGGTATCGACCCCCAATTGTCGCCGGATGGCCGTCAGATCGCATTTACCCGTTGGGAACCATATTACCGTCTGTACACCACCAATACCGATGGCAGCGGCGAAACGCTCCGCGCCGATGGGCGGGAGATGATAAAATCGCCCACATGGTCAGCCGAT
This sequence comes from Anaerolineaceae bacterium, assembly GCA_024762375.1. Taxonomy (GTDB): domain Bacteria; phylum Chloroflexota; class Anaerolineae; order 4572-78; family 4572-78; genus JANTHQ01. The sequence continues at coordinate 11,342 of JANTHQ010000012.1, read as the reverse complement.
GGCACACACATTATTTTCAGTTACAGAACCTTTTTTGATGCGGGAAAACATGTAAAGTTCAATTTGTATGAACTGACCGCGCCGCCAGTCATTCCGCCGAATGCCCGCGGGCTGAAATTTTATCCCGATGGCACCGTTGAATATACCATTCCCCCCGATTCGCATTGGGGCATCGCGCAGGTGGATTTGAGCACCGGTCAAATTCAAGATTTCAATATCGGTTCGCCATACGGTTATGCCCCGGTGGCCCACCCCACCGATGCGCGCCGGTTGGTGTATCGCAGCGACAAAGGATTGGCAGCATTTAGTCTGCAATCGCAAACGAGCCACCCCATCACGTTTGATAATCGTGACCGGGGGGCGTTATCAATATCGCCCGACGGCAACCGGATAGCATTCAGTTTTTGGCAGGATAGCCATTGGGAAATTTATACTGTCAATATGGATGGCAGCGGTCGGCAGCGATTGACCGAAACGCCGCTGCGTGTCATCATGCAGAAAAACCGCAGCGAAGTGGTACGGAACGCCGAAGGGTATTTGACTCTCCGCCCGGTGCAGGGCGATGCTGCCGTTTCCAATTGGAACAATGTTGCGCCGGCATGGAGTCCGGATGGCAGCCGAATTGCTTTTATGACCGACCGCACCGGTCGGTGGGAAATTTGGGTGATGAACGCCGACGGCTCAAATCAGCAACCGATGTTCCCGAATGGGGCTGTCAATGGGTTGAAATTCAATGTTGGCGGCAACGATGAACGCATGCTGTCATGGCGTTGATTTCGTTCCCACAAAAAACTGTACACGGTCAGACTGCCGGTTTCATCCTGAGTAGCCCGCAGGGCATATCGAAGGGTGAAATCGGCAAACGTCAACACTACACATTAAACCGAATCACCAGCACATCCCCATCCTGCACAATATAATCCCGACCCTCCAGCCGGTATGTGCCGTGCGCTTTGGCGGCGGCTTCCGACCCGGCGGCAATCAAGTCATCGTAACTGACCACTTCGGCGCGGATGAACCCGCGTTCCAAATCGCTGTGGATGACCCCCGCGCAGGTGACGGCGGTGGCGTTTTTGGGGGCTTCCCATGCGCGCACCTCTTTTTCGCCCGCCGTGAAAAAGACCATACGGTTCAAAAGTTGGTAACTTTCGTGGATGATGCGGTTCAGGCTCAACTCGGTGATGCCGTATTCTTCCATAAACATCGCCGCGTCATCCGCATCCAGTTGAGCGATGTCCATTTCCAGCCGCCCGCGAATGGTGGATACCACCGAATTTCGGTGCGGGTATTCAATCTTTTCCGCATCGGGATAGCCGTCATCCCCCATATTGATGAGAATCATCATCGGTTTTTCGGTAAGAAACTGAAAACCGCGCATCAATTTTTGCTCGTCTTCGGTCAATTCCAAATCGCGGATGGGGGTATCGTTTTCCAGCGCCGTTTTCAGCCGCAGCAACAGCGCATGTTCTTTCTGGTCACTTTCAAATGATGGCAGCAGTTTGCCGCGTTTCAAATTGGCTTCCAGTTTGGGCAGGCGGTTTTCAATTTTGCTCAAATCCGAGAGCAGGAATTCTGCATCCAGCACCGAAATATCGCGCACGGGGTCAACCGTTTTCAGCGGGTGGGGGATGTTTTCGTCCTCAAAGGCACGCACCACGTGAATCAGCGCGTCGTTGGTGGAAATTAGCCCCAGTTGTTCGCCGGTGATGGACACCCCGCGTTCCACATCGCTGCGCATCCCGCCGATGTCGGCATATTCCACTTTGGCGTGCGTGATTTTTTTCGGATGGTACATTTCCACCAGCCGGTCGATGCGTTCATCCGGCACATCGACCACCAGCGAATGCACATCGAGTGTGCCGCTGCTGTAGGCAGTGGTCGGCGCATCGCCGCGGGTGAGGGCGTTAAAGACGGTTGTTTTTCCACTGTTGGGCAGCCCAACAAGTCCGATTTTCATAATGTTCCTCGATGAAAGTTTTTAGAATGGCACGTATAACCGCAAGATGTGCAGCGCAATGGTGGCGACAATCAACCCGGCGGCATACCCGCCGATAACCTGCATCACCGTGTGACGTTTGAGTCGCACCCGCGCCCAGCCAATGAGCGGCACCAGCACAATTACATACCACGTCAGCGGATTGTGCAACAGGGCGGTAACAGTCGCCACCGCCATAATGGTCGCACTGTGGAAACTGATTTTCCACAGTGGGGTGATGATGCCCAGCACCACAATTTGTAAAATCACGGCTGTCAGCATAATTAGCATCGCATCCGGGGCGTGAATCAATTTTAAGATGCCCAAGCTGATGACCAGCCACACCACAATTACGGCAATCGGTTTGAGCCGTTTTTCGCGTTCCGGCATATGGATGTCAATCAGATATCCAATCCGCACCAGATAGAGGACGTACAGCAGGGTGGGGATGGCTGTAATCGCCACGGTAACCACCATCCAAAGCATCGCCTCGGCCACTGTGGGCAAAATCTGCACCATCAACAGCCCGATAATGAAAATTCCCGCGAAAACAGGATTAAAAACGTCGGACAGCCATTTCGCAAATTTATTGATTTTTCCGGGTTCCAAATGTAAGTATGGGTGTGTCATTTCGTTCATGCTGCACTTTCAACCTCGCTCACACAATGCGTATCGTAGATTATAGTCAAAACAAAAAACTTCACCAACCCGAAACATAAATTTCTGTGAAAATATATCCGGCTAACCTTGACAGCCGTTCGCAATTTGTTATACTACTGGAAGAATTTCCACACTCGTGCATGATCCATTGGCAGGAGATATGAAAAAAAGTTTGAAGCCATGGTTGGTATCAACAGCAAACGCGACGCCCTTTCATTCCCGGTGGATGAAAGGGTTTTCTATTGCACGGAAATAGTTTTTACGGAAGGAGGCTTCCATTGAACAAAACAGGCATCGCAGGAAATTTTGGGGATGGCGTGCGCTCCGATTGCCGCGTGACGGTGGAATTGGCAGCGTCCGGCGGTATCAAATTGGATGTGAAGAGCAAAGTGCAGGCGCTTTACGGCGCGGCGATTGAATCGCTGGCGCGGGAAGTGCTGGCGCACTTCGGAGTGGCACACGCCGCCGTGACCATCGAAGACGCGGGCGCGCTCGATTTTGTCATCGCCGCACGGCTGGAATCCGCCATCACACAGGTTGTGGACACCGACCGCCAATTTCTGCCCGATATGCTGCCGCAGAATCGCTATCACACCGAAAAAGACCGTTTCCGCCGCAGCCGGCTCTATCTGCCCGGCAACACGCCCAAATTGATGCTGAACGCCGGTATCCATCAGCCGGATGGCATCATTTTGGATTTGGAAGACTCGGTCGCCCCGCCGAAAAAAGACGAGGCGCGAATTTTGGTGCGAAACGCCTTGCGGCAGATTGATTTTTACGGCGCGGAACGCATGGTGCGCATCAATCAACTGCCGCGCGGGTTGGACGATTTGGCAGCCGTGATTCCGCACAACGTGAATCTGGTTCTCATCCCGAAAGTCGAATCGGCGGAGCAGGTGCAGCAAGTTGACGCGAAAATTGCTGAGATTGCCGCCGCGCACGGCATCGAACACCCCGTGTGGCTCATGCCCATCATCGAAAGCGCGCTGGGGGTGGTCAACGCATACCCCATCGCCGCCGCCAGCCCGAATGTCGCCGCACTGGCTATCGGGCTGGAAGATTACACAGCCGACATCGGCGCGGCACGCACACCAGAGGGGCGCGAATCGTTTTTCGCCCGCAGCCAACTGGTGAACGCCGCTCGCGCCACCGGAATCCAGCCGATTGACTCGGTGTTCTCCGATGTGAGCGATATGGACGCTTTGCGCCGCGTTGTTGGCGAATCGAAGGCGCTGGGGTTCGACGGGATGGGCTGTATCCATCCCCGCCAAATCGCGCCGATTCACGCCGCCTTCGCCCCATCCCCCGCCGAGTTGGAAAAAGCCCAGAAGATTGTCGCCGCGTTTGAGGAAGCCACCGCCAAAGGGCTGGGCGTCGTCTCGCTCGGCTCGAAGATGATTGACCCGCCGGTGGTCAAACGCGCGCTGCGAGTGGTGGCGTTGGCGGAAAAAAGCGGTCAGCAATCAGCGGTCAGCGGTCAGCGGTCAGCAATCAGTAATCAGCCGGAAAGGATGAAACGGTGAAAGATTTTCGGAAGTTGATGGTTTGGGAGAAAAGCCATCAATTGACTCTGAACATCTATCGTGTGACCAAAAACTTTCCTGCCGGAGAACAATATGGGCTGGTCAGTCAAATGCGCCGCGCCAGTGCATCTATTCCCACCAATATCGCCGAAGGCAGTGGTAGAGGTAGCGACGCTGAATTGAAACGCTTTTTGCACATTGCGATGGGGTCGGCAAGTGAACTTGAATACCAGTTGCTGTTAAGCCGTGAACTGAATTTTATCGAGACAGCAGATTATCAACAGTTGCACAATCAAACCACAGAAGTGAAACGAATGTTAGCATCGTTCATAAAAAGGCTGAAGGCTGATAACTGACTGCTGACAGCCGATTGAAGGAGCAAACTATGTCCCAAAACCTCATCAAAAACGCCGCCGGTCGCGCGGTTCCCACCGAAGTGAACGGCAAGCCCGCGATTCCATTTCAGGGGGTGGGAAAATATCGCCCCACGGGGCACAAATATGGCCCACCCATTTCCACCTGCGCCGATTATCCCGCCGATGGCGACAAACGCCAGCCCGATTTGCGTGCCGCGCTCATCGCCGCCGGATTACGCGACGGAATGACCATTTCCACCCACCACCATTTCCGCAATGGCGATTTAATCGCCAACCAGATTTTCGACATCGCCGCCGAATTGGGCGTGAAAGATTTGGTTTGGTTCCCGTCCGCGTCCTTCCCGTGCCACGAACCGATCATCAAACATTTGGAAAGCGGGGTCGTCCACCATATTGAAGGCAGTATGAACGGGCCGCTCGGCAAATTTGCCTCCGAAGGGAAAATGCGCGGGCTGGGCGTGCTGCGCTCACACGGCGGGCGCTATCAGGCGGTGCAGGACGGCGAAGTCCGTATTGATATTGCCGTGATTGCCGCCCCCACCGCCGACTTTTTCGGCAATGCCAACGGGCTGACCGGGCCATCGGCGTGCGGGCTGCTCGGATTCGCGCTGGCGGATTCGCAGTATGCCGATAAAGTAATTGTCGCCACCGACAATCTCGTGCCGTTCCCCTGCACCCCGTGGCAGATTCAGGGCAACAATGTCGATTTTGTGGTCGAAATGGACCAAATCGGCGTGCCCGAAAAAATCGTGTCCGGCACAACGAAAATCACCAAAAGCCCCGACCGGCTCTATATCGCCGAACTGACCGCCAAATTCTGCGACGCGGCGGGGCTCATCCGCGATGGTTTTTCGTTTCAGGCGGGCGCGGGTGGCACATCGCTGGCAATCGGCAACTATTTCGGGCAGATTATGCGCGAGAAAGGTATCAAAGCCAGTTTTGCCCGTGGCGGCAGCAACAAATATCTGGTGGAAATGCTGGAAGAGGGGCTGGTCGGCGCAATTTTGGACGGACAGACTTTCGATTTGGACGGTGTGCGCTCTATGCGCGAAAATCCGCTGCACGTCAACACCAGCCCGTTCACCAGCTACAATTATCACGGCAAAGGGAATTTTGCCTCTATGCTCGACATCGCCATTTTGGGCGCAACCGAAGTGGATGTGAATTTCAACGGGAATGTCGTCACCCATTCCGACGGCTATCTGCTGCACGGCATCGGCGGCTGGCAGAACGCGCTGTTCGGCAAAACGGTCATCCTGCCGATACCCCTTTTCCGCGACCGGATTCCGGTGATTCGGGATGAAGTGACCACGCTGGTCGGTCCCGGCGAATTGATTGACGTGATTGTCACCGAGCGCGGAATTGCCATCAATCCGCTGCGGCAGGATTTGATTGACGCCACCAAGAATTCGGGATTGCCCATCAATTCCATCCACGAATTGAAGGAGGAGGCCGAGCGCATTTGCGGCAAACCGCAGCCCCCCGCACTGGCAGATGACATAATCGCCGTGATAAAATGGGTAGACGGCACGGTGATTGACGCGGTGAAAGCAGTGAATAATGAATAACGAAAAATGAAGAATATATTGGGTGAAAAGAGTTATTCGGTTGCACTGCGGATTGTAAATTTACAGAAATATTTGGTCGCAGAACAGAAGGAATTTGTGTTGAGCAAACAAGTTCTGCGTTCTGGGACAGCTATTGGCGCATTGGTACGAGAGGCTGAATTTGGGCAATCAAAAGCCGATTTTATCAACAAATTGAGTATTGCGCTGAAAGAAGCGAATGAAACCAAATACTGGTTAATGCTGCTGAAAGATAGTGGATACATTACCCCCAAAATGTATGAAAGCCTCATCCCGGATGTGGATGAATTATTGCGGTTATTGATTTCAAGTGTGAAAACCGCAAAAAAGAACAATCAAAATTGAACGGTTGAAAATTATTCACTGTTCATTTTTCATTATCATTTGGAGAGTGAAAAATGACGCTATGCCTTACCTGCAAACTCACCACCCGCCGAGATACAAATGACGCACCGTTATGGGACAGTATTTATCGCACTGCACATTGGGATGTCGCGCACGCCTACAATACCTCAATGGTCGGGTGGCTGGTGCTGGTAACTCGGCGACACATTGAAGCGCTGGATGAGCTGACCGAAGCCGAAGCGCAGGAATTGGGCAATTTAATTCGTCGGGTATCCAAGGCTTTAAAAGCGACTACCGGTTGCCGCAAAACCTATGTGGTACAATTCGCCGAAGCTGTGGAACATCCACACGTGCATTTTCATATTATTCCCAGGATGGATGATTTACCGCTAGAATATCGCGGGCCTAAGATCTTTGGCTATCTTGGTGTTTCGGATTCGGAAGCTGTGGGAGAAGGAAAAATGAACGAAATCGCAGAAACTATTCGACACTTTCTATTAACACAGTGAAAATGGGCAAAATTATTCATTATTCACTGTTCATTATTCATTGAAAAGGAGAACCCAATGACCAAACGAAAAGTCGTATCCATGCCCGGCGACGGAATCGGGCAAATTGTACTGCCGGAAGCCATCCGTGTGCTGGACGCCGCCGGTTTTGACGCGGAATATGTCCACGCCGACATCGGCTGGGAGTTTTGGCGTACGCAGGGCAACCCGCTGCCGCAGCGCACCATCGACCTGCTGGCGGAACACAAACTCGGACTGTTCGGCGCGATAACCTCCAAGCCGCGCGCCGAAGCCGCCGCCGAACTCGACCCCGCGCTGCGCGATAAGGGCTACGTTTATTACAGCCCCATCGTGGCGATGCGCCAGCACTTCAATTTGGATATCTCCATCCGCCCGTGCCAGAGTTTTGCGGGGAATCCGCTAAATTTCATTCGCCGTGCCGCCGATGGCGGGGTGGAAGAGCCGCCGGTGAACGCCGTCATTTTCCGCCAGAATACCGAAGGGCTGTACGGCGGCGTGGAATGGACAAATCCGCCACAGCAAGTGTATGACGCGCTGATGACCCATCCCAAAATGAAAAATTTCGCCAACGTGCCGAAAGAAGATTTGGCGATTTCCACCCGCATTTTCACCCGCCCCGCCACCGAGCGCATCGTGCGGCAGGCGTTTGAATATGCCCAAAAATTCGGCTACAAATCGGTAACAGTGTGCGAGAAACCAAACGTGTTGCGCGAAACATCGGGCATGATGCTGGCAATCGCGCGGCAGGTTCAGCAGGAATATCCCCATATTGAATTGTGGAACACCAATATTGACGCGCAGATGATGTGGCTCACCAAAAACCCCGAAAATTACGGCGTGATTGTCGCGGGCAATATGTTCGGCGATATCATCTCCGATGGATTCGCCGGGCTGGTGGGCGGACTCGGTTTCGCGTGCAGCGCGAACATCGGCGCGGATGTGGCGGTGTTCGAACCGACACACGGCTCTGCACCAAAATACGCCGATTACCCCACCCCGATTGTCAACCCGATTGCCATGATTCTGTCGGCGTGCATGATGCTTGACCATATCGGCGAAACGGAAACGGCGGAACGCATCCGTGCGGCAGTGGCGGCAGTCATCGCCGAGGGGAAAGTTCGCACCTATGATATGATGAAACTGCGCGGCGCACCCGACGTGGTGGAAAAAGGCGCGGCATCCACATCGCAAATGACCGATGCGATTATTGAGAAATTGGGTAAATAATTGACACAGAGGTTCACAAAGTTTCACAGAGCGCACAGAGAGTTTTATGAATGATGTCAATCATGCTACGGAGAAAATAATCGGTTGCGCTATCGAAGTCCACCGGCATTTGGGTCCGGGGTCGCTTGAATCAACATACGAAACGTGTTTGGCATACGAATTGCAATTGACGGGCTTGAACGTTGAACGGCAAAAAGCGTTGCCCATAGTCTATAAAGGCATTACCATTGATCAAGGCTATCGATTGGATCTACTTGTGGATAAACAAGTGATTGTTGAACTAAAATCCGTGGACAAAATCACTGCTGTTCACGAAGCCCAAATACTTTCGTATTTGAAGTTATCAGGGTGCAAAGTTGGTTTGCTCATAAACTTTAACGTGAAATTGCTGAAATACGGCATTCGCCGCTTTGTGCTGTGATAAAAATTAAAAAACACTGTGAATCTCTGTGTAAACTTTGTGCGCTCTGTGTAATTCTTTTTTGAATGGGAGTAGATTTTATGACCGTACAATCTCTCTGGGGCGAGGAACTCGCCTGGATTGAAAATGATGAATTGCGCGAAAAAACCGCGCGGGTGTGGGAACTGGCGCTGGAACGGAGCGTCCTTTCGGCGGAAGATTTGCACCGGATTCCTTTTACGCTGAAAGCCGGGCCGGATATGCACGTCAGCTTTATGGCGCACAAACGCGCCGTGGTTCATGTGGCGAAAGAAGCCGCGCTGAAAATGCAGCAATTTTTCGGGGACGATTTGCCCGTCAATTTGGATACCGTCATCGCCGGGGCGATTTTGTGTGACGTCGGCAAACTTCTGGAATATGAACTGGACGAAAACGGCGAATCGGTGCAGGGGGCGTATGGCAAATATGTGCGACACCCGTTTTCCGGCGTATCGCTCGCGGAGGAATGCGGCATTCCGCCCGAAGTGACGCATATCATCGCTGCCCACGCCGCCGAAGGCGACCTCATCAAGCGCACCACCGAAGCCTACATCGTCCATCACGCTGATTTCATGACCTTTTTGCCGTTCAAAGAGCGGTTGGAAATTTAAAATTTACCCCCTCCCCAACCACCTGTGCCCCGAATGGGGTATCCCCCTTTAAGGGGGAGGGTTGGGGAGGGGCACAAGGAGTATCCATGCCTCAAACATTAATCGAAAAAATAATCGCCAACCACAGCGACCAACCGAGCGTGACGCCGGGCGACATCGTGGACATGTCCATCGATGTGCGCGTTGCGCGCGATTTCGGCGGCCCGAATGTGGTAAAAAACCTGTTGGAACACAATCTGCCGATTGACGACCCGTCCAAAACCTTTTTCACGTTCGACACCAACCCCACCGGCTCCGACCAAAAATACGCCGCCAACCAGCAATTCTGCCGCGTGTTTGCCCGCGAGCGGGGCATCAAAGTGTACGATATCAATTCCGGTATCGGCACGCATTTGGTCATCGAGCAGGGGCTGGCAGTGCCCGGCAGCACCGTCGTTTCCACCGATTCGCACGCCAACATTTTGGGCGCCATCGGCGCATTCGGGCAGGGCATGGGCGACCGGGACATCGCGGCGGTTTTCGCTTTCGGCACAACATGGTTCACCGTGCCGCAATCGGTGAAAATCACCCTGACCGGCGAGCGTCCCGCCAACATTGCCGCCAAAGACATCGTGCTGAACCTGCTGCACCGTTTCGGCGCGAACCAACTTTTGGGATACGCGGTAGAACTGTATGGCGATGCGGTGGACGCGCTGACGCTGGATGAACGCATTACCATCGCTTCGATGGGAACAGAAATGGGCGCGATTGCTCTGCTCTTTACCCCGTCGCCGGCGGTGATGGCATATTGCGAATCGCGCGCCGGACGGAAACTCGAACCCATCGCCGCCGACCCCGATGCGGAATATGCCCAAGAATTCACGCTGGACATCAGTCAATTCGTGCCGATGGTTTCTCGCCCGGGGCATCCCGAAGATACCGTGCCGGTGACCGATGTGCAGCGCATCAAAATCGATTCGGCGTTTGTGGGCAGTTGCACCAACGGGCGCATCGAAGATTTGCGCGAAGTGGCGCGAGTGCTCAAAGGGCGAAAAATTGCTCCTGGCGTGGTGCTGAAAATCGTTCCCACCACCGATGCCGTGTGGCGACAGGCGTTGGAAGAAGGGTTGATTGAGATTTTTAAAGAAGCGGGCGCGCTGGTGGGCAATGCCGGATGCGCCGGATGCGCCGCCGGGCAAATCGGGCAGAATGGTCCCGGCGAAGTGACCGTCAGCACGGGGAATCGCAATTTTGCCGGAAAACAGGGCAAAGGCGATGTCTATCTCGCTTCCCCGGCGAAAGCGGCGGCATCTGCCGTGGCGGGATACATCACCACCCCCGATGCCATTCCACCCGAACCGGCGGTTTTCACCCCGAAACCGGAAGCGGTTGCGCCCAAACCCGTTGCCACCGAAAAATCGGCACCGGCGGGCGAAAAACCGACTGTGTTGGAAGGCAAAGTGTGGATTATCGAAAAAGACAATATCGACACCGATATGATTTTCCACAATCGCTATTTGGCAATTACCGATGTGGCGCAGATGGGGCAGTACACCTTCGACAATTTACAGGGCTGGGAAGATTTTGCCCAAAAAGCCGAAAATGGGGATATTATCATCACCGGAAAAAATTTCGGCGCAGGCAGTTCGCGGCAGCAGGCGGTAGATTGTTTCAAATCGTTGGGGGTGCAGGCAATTTTGGCGGAATCGTTCGGCGCAATTTACGAGCGAAACGCCATCAATGCGGCGTTCCCCGTGCTGACATTCGACACCATTGCCCCGCTGGATGTGAAACAGCGCGACCGCATCCGGGTAGATTTGGAAACGGGTGTCGTCACCAATTTGGAAAACGGTAAAACTATCACCGCCCGCAAATTCTCAAAAGTGCAGATGGCAATCTACCGGCGCGGCGGACTGTTGGGATAAAACGTTTCAAGTTTCAGGTTCAATGTTTCTAGGTTCTGTTGACGTTTACCGATTTCTCACCCTGAGTAGCCCGTAGGGCGTATCGAAGGGTGGAAATCGGCGGGATAAACGCCCTTCGATACGCGATTTGCTCTGCAAACCGCTACTCAGGATGCGTTTATCCCG
>JANTHQ010000011.1 GCA_024762375.1 Anaerolineaceae bacterium | reverse complement strand
TTTTCCGGCTTTCTTTCAACTGATTGATGATATCGCGCAGCTTTCGGACCGTAACGATGTGCTCCGGCCCTGCTTGCGGGGTGAGCAGCGTGTGAAAGTCTTTCAGCACAAAAATCGCCGCTTCCTGCGACTGGCTGATGGCATCGAGCGCGTTGAGCGGGTTGCGCGTGCCGGGGTCGATGGCGGTGTTTGGGGCATCCACATGGACGATGCCATTGGTCAGCGTCCACAGATACAACTGCTTGCGCCGGTTCGCCGCCACCTGCCGCAAAATATCCTCGATGCGGCGTTCTTCCCATGAAACGATGTACAGCAGCGGATATTTTGCCCGCGTGAGGATATTCAGTTCTTCGACCTGTGTTAAACTTGACATATTATTTTCCTGTAATGAATATAACATAATCATAATTTATTGTCAATTGAACCCAAGATGACATAACGGTTATTGGTCATTTGTCCTGCGGGAAACGTGATGCGGGAAAACGCGAACGTGAGACCTGCAACTTTAAACTGGCCACTGAAAACTGACGGCTGATTGCGCATTTTGCCCCTTCCCCCCGAAAGCCGTAAAATGCAATTTTACACTACATCATTGGAGAACCTATATGAAAGCAGAAATCGTTTTGACCGGAACCGAATTGCTGTTGGGCGAAATTGTGGACACCAACTCGGTGAAAATTGCTCGCATGCTGCGCGAAATCGGACTGAATTTGCACTATAAATCCACTGTGGGCGACAATGAAGACCGCATCGCCGAGGTGTTGCGCCACGCGCTGACCCGTGTGGATTTTGTCATCGTTTCGGGGGGGTTGGGGCCGACGGTGGACGATGTGACGCGGCAGGGCGCCGCCAAAGCCACCGACCGCAAATTGGTTTACAGCCCGGAACTGGAAGCGCAAATCGCGGCGCGATTCGCCAAATTTGGGCGCACCATGGGCGAAAATAACAAACGGCAGGCGTGGCTCCCCGAAGGCGCAATCCCCATCGAAAACCCGGTGGGCACGGCGCCATCGTTCATTGTGGAAACCGACCACGGCAGCATCATCTGCCTGCCCGGTGTGCCGCGCGAGCTGGAATATCTGATGGAACACGCCGTCATCCCATATCTGAAAAAGAAAGCCGGCGCGCAACAACTCATCAAAGCGCGCATTCTGCACACCTGCGGCATCGGCGAAAGCAATATCGACCGCGAAATTGACGACCTGATGCGGCTGCACAATCCCACCGTCGGGCTGGCGGCACACATCGGGGTGGTGGATGTGCGCATCACCGCCAAAGCCGCCACCGAGGCGGAAGCGGACGCGCTCATCGCACCGGTGGAAGCGGAAATTCGGCGGCGGTTGGGTAACTTAATTTTTGGGGTGGATGGAAAAACGCTGGCGGGCGTTATCGGCGAGCAGATGCAAAACCGGCATTTGATGCTGGCCACTGTGGATACCGCGCTGGATGGCAATCCGGCGCAGGAATTGGCGATGGGCGGTTATGCAAATATCATCGCCGAGCAGAAACCATTTGCGAACACTGAAACCGCTATTGGGGAATTGGGCGCAACCGGTGACGACCCGGAAGCGCAGGCGTTATCGGTGGCACAGCGCATCAGCAGTGAAAACACGGTGGGTATGAGCATTCTGTCGTTCCCCGCACCGAACACTGAAGCCACGATGGCAGTAGTCGCCATTGCACACGGAGATTCAACCCGTGTGCGCTCGTTCCGGCACGCATACACCGGCGAAACGGCGGTTTCGTGGCTGACAGCGCATTCACTCAACCAGTTGCGCCGCTGGCTGGAGGATTAGCTTCTGAAACGGGCAACTCACGTTACCAGTCCAAGATTTGACGAAATCAAAAATGACAACATTTTGGGCGAAACCCGGATTTTTTTGATTTCCCCCATCCCCCAAAATGGGGGAGGGGGAGGGGGCAAAATTCCGTCCATACAATAGATGGCTGATTTCTATCAAATTTCTACTGCGTAACATGAACAGGCAAATTGAACCCGAAGGTTGACCCTTCGCCCAATTTGCTGGTGAACCACATTTCGCCGCCGTGCAATTGAATCAAACTGCGGGTGATGTTCAGCCCCAAGCCCGTGCCGGGCACATCGCGGATATTCTGGTCTCCGGCGCGGAAAAATTTTTCAAACAGCCGCGCCTGGTCTTCTTCTGAAATACCGTAGCCGGTATCTTTCACCCACACCGATACCCGTTTGCCGCCGTCCATCGTTTTGGCAGCAATTTCGATGCTGCCGCCATCGGGCGTGTATTTGTAGGCATTGCTCACCAAATTGGTCATCACCTGCACCAGCCGAAAATGATCTGCCCACACCGGCGGCAATTCAGCCGGAACCGACACCTGCACCTGCAGGTGTTTTTCTTCTATTTGCGTCCGCACCGATTGCACCACCTGCCGCACCACCTCCGCCAGCGAAACATTTTCCATCGCCAGCCGCAGCCGTCCCGCTTCGATGCGGCTCACGTCCAGCAATTCCATCACCAGATGGTTCATCCGGTCAACATTGTCGTTGATAACCTGCACAAACTGCAATTGCTGTTCAGACAGTGTATCTTTGCCGACCATCGCCAGCAGTTTGGTGTACCCTTTGATGCTGGTCATCGGAATTTTCAACTCGTGCGATGTCATATTCATAAATTCCGATTTGGCATCGTTGGCGGCTTTGACCGCGGCGAACAACTGCGCATTTTGAATTGCCAGCACGGCATGACTGGCATACCGCACCGCGAACGTCAAATCATCGGCAGAAAATGCCTGCGGATTGTCACTTTCTAAACTCAACACGCCGATAACGGCATCTTTTCGCAAAAACGGCACGCACAGTTGCGCCCGCGACCGTCCATCGCTGGAGAAATTATCGATGGCGCTATCTTGGTTTATCCGCGACACGCCGGACTGTGCCACCTCGCCGATGATGCCATCACCCAATTTCCACAGCGCATCGGTTTGGTAGCGGTGATATTTTTGCGCCACACCGACCATTTCGGCAAAATGTAAACCCGTTTTTTCCGGATTCACCAGCGCAATCAACCCCACCGGTGCACCCAGAAAATCCATCGCGCCGGAAAGCGTCAGCCGCAGCACTTGCGGCAAATCGAGTTCCGCATTCAAGTCACGGTCAACCAGTTCCAGCGTGCTCAATTCGCGCACGCGGTTGGCCAGCATCCGGTCAATCTGCGTGAATCGCTGTGCGTTCACCAGCGCAATGGCCGCCTGTCGCGCGAACATGGTCAGCACGGCTTCATCATCGGCGGTAAATTGCAGCCCGTCTTTTTTGTTGATGACTTCAATCACCCCCACCACACTGTCGAACGCCACCAGCGGCACCGTGAGAATGTCGCGGGTCTTAAACTCGGTTTCGGCATCGAAAGCGGTATTCCAGCGCGGGTCTTCGGGGGCATTGTTGACGATGAGACATTCGCGGCGGATGACGGTTGTTCCGGCGATACTTTTTTCGTCAATGGGCATCTGCTTGCCCACCAATTGAATACCCGACGGCCCCAGCGCCACCGAAAATATCAGCGTGTCCGCTTCGTCATCCACCAAAAAGATGGACCCGGCTTCGGCGCGGATGATTTCGACTGCTTTTTGCAAAATGAGTTCCAGCACCCGGTCAGCGTCAAGTGTGGCATTGAGCGCGCGGTTCACCTCGTTCATCGTTTCGAGCCGGTTCGCATTGGCACGCAGCAATTCGGCGGCACGATGCAGCAGGTCGTCGGGCGTTTCCGGCAAACGGTGTGCGGGGTCAATTTTCGCCAGCGTTCGGCGGAGTTCTGCCAGCGATGGTGCATCAGCGGAAGGGAGGGAAGACGGAGAATCCATAGTTTTTTCCTATTTTTCCAGCACGCGGACACCGGTTGCGCCCAAAATATTGCTCAATTCGGTGTGCAGTTGCGGGTTGTAATTTACCGGAATATCGGGAAATTCAATCGGCACACGGCGGTTGCCGCTGGGAATGTACAGCACCACCGTATCTTGACCGGGATTTCCCTGCAAAATACGATGGATGGTGCGCAATTTTTGGCGGTCAGCATCATCGTTTCCGCTGCGAGTGAAGTTGATTTCCACCACCAGCGATTTCGGTTTGGCCGGCGCGGCAACGGCAGGCGCGGGTGTAACCCACTGTGCCGCCGAGTCCGGTTCGGGCGGGGGGGGCGGCGGAGGCGGTGTCTCGGCAACCGGCGCGGGCGAGTGCCCATTCTCCGGTGCAACGGTGGGCGTGTCGGCTTCGGTGGGCAGCGGCGGCACATCATCATACCCGACAGACGTTTCGCGAACGGTATCCGCCGCCGGGGTGTAGCTGGTCAATTCGGTGGAAATGGTATCTGCCAGCACTTTGGGGCGATTTTCTTCGGCTGCATCCACTTTGCCCGCCACCAAAATCAGTTTGTCCTGAACCAATGTATCCTGATATTCCTGATATGTGCGCGGGAAAACGATAATTTCCAAACTACCTTGAATATCTTCAATTTCGACAAATGCCATCGGTTTGCCATTTTTGGTGGTGATGCGTTTGACCGATGTGACCAGTCCCGCCACCGACACTCGCCGCCCGTTCATCTGCATCAGCGCGTCGGTGTCGCCGCACAAACAGGTGGTAGCGCGCCGAATGGCATCCATATACGGCTGGATGGGATGCGATGAAAGGTAGGTGCCCACCAAATCTTTCTCCCAATTGAGCATTTCTTTGCGGTCAATTTCGGGAACATCCGGCTGCGGGTGCAGCACCGAGCCAATTTGCTGGCTGCTGAAATCGCCCATATCGAACATACTGATTTGCCCGGCGGCAGCGGCTTGATGCACCTGCCCGGAAACGCGCAGCATGCGGTCCATAATTTCCAAAAGTACCGCCCGCGGCGCGAAACCATCCAACGCACCAACTTTGATGAGACTTTCCAGCGCGCGTTTGCCCACCGAGCGCAAATCCACCCGGTTGCAAAAATCGTCCACATCGGCAAATTTGCCGCCTTCGTCCCGTTCGGTAATGATGGCATCGATGGGGCCATCGCCCACATTTTTGACAGCGCCCAGCCCATAGCGAATGGCAGGTTTTTCTTCTGTGCCTTCGATGATGAAATCGTGCCCGCTGTGATTGATGTGCGGCGGCAAAACCTCGATGCCCATGCTGCGGCATTCTTCCAAAAGCATGCCAATTTTATCGGTATTGCCCTGCTCCACCGTCAGCAGCGCGGTCATATATTCCACCGGATAGTGTGCCTTTAAAAACGCAGTTTGGCAGGTAATGGCTGCATAATCGGCGGCGTGGGCTTTGTTGAACCCGTACCGCGCGAAAAATTCAATGTCGCCCCAAATTTTGTCAATCACCGCTTGCGAATAGCCGTTCTTTTTTGCCCCTTCGCTGAACTGGAGTTTGTGTTTTTCCATCAGGGCTTTTTTCTTTTTTGCCACCGCTTTGCGAATCATATCGGCTTCGCCCGGCTCGTACCCCGCCAGCGCGGTGGCAATGCGGATAATCTGCTCCTGATAGACGATGATACCATACGTGTCCGACAGAATCGGTTCCAAATCGGGGTGATGGTACTGCACTTTCTCTTCGCCGTGCATACGCCGAATGTAACTCGGGATATTTTCCATCGGGCCGGGGCGGTACAGCGAAATCGCAGCGATGATATGGTCGAATTTCGACGGGCGCATCTCTTTCATCAGCCGCCGCATGCCTGCGCCCTCCACCTGAAATACGCCGGTCAAATCACCTTTGGCGAACAACTCAAACGCCTTCGGGTCTTCAACGGGAATATTTTCCAGCGTGTATTCAATACCGTGCCGCGCTTTGATGAGTTCGGCCACGCGGCGCATAATTGTCAGCGTCGAAAGCCCCAGAAAATCGACTTTCAACAAACCGATGGATTCGCAAATGGGAAATTCAAATTGGGTGACGGCCTTGGTGATGACCGAGCCATACGGACGCATCAGCGGCACATAATCCATCACCGGTTTATCGGTAACGATGACTGCGGCGGCGTGCACCGATGCGTGCCGCGCCACGCCCTCCAATTCGCGAGCGGCATCGAGCAGTTGGCGCACCATCGGCTCGGATTTGTAGCGGCGTGCCAGTTCTTCCGAATAAAATTCTTCGCCTTCGGTCAGTGCAGCGTCGATAGTAACCGGCTTGCCGGGAACGGCGGGTATCAATTTGGCAATTTGGTCAACTTCCGACAGTGGGACACCCTGCGCCCGTCCGACATCGCGCACGGCGGCGCGGGCTTTCATCCGCCCGAAAGCGACAATTTGCGCCACATGGTCTTCGCCATACCGCTCGATGGTATAGCGGATCATCTCTTCGCGCTGGTCATCGGGAAAATCGAGGTCGAAATCGGGCATGGAAACGCGGCCGGGGTTGAGAAACCGCTCAAAAATCAGGTGGTTTTTCAGCGGGTCAATTTTGGTGATGCCCAGCGCATACGCCACAATTGAGCCCGCGCCGGAGCCGCGCACATTCCACCAAATGTTATTTTCGCGGGCATGACGGCACAAATCCCACACAATCAAAAAATAAATGTCGAAATCCATTTTGCTGATGATGCCGAGTTCGTGCTCTTTCCGCTCCTGAATTTCGGGGTCGGTGGCGCGGTCGCCATAAATGCGCGCCAGTCCTTCATCGGTCAACTGGCGCAGAAAAGTTTTGTAATTGTGCTCCGGCGGCATCACGTTGATGGGCAAATCGGGCAGGTGGTAACTTTCGTCCTCCAAATCGACATCGCACATTTCGGCAATTTTGCGGGTATTGGTAAAAGCGCTGTCGGGCATATCGGCCAGCGGGCGGAAAATTTCGCGCATTTCCGCCTCTGATTTCAAATAGTAGCTGTGGCCGTGCATCCGCATGCGTTTTTGGTCGGTCACCAGCGAACCGGTTTGCACGCACAACAGCGTGTCTTGCGCCACAGCTTGGTCGGCGCGGGCATAATGCACGTCGTTGGTAACGACCATTTCCAGCCGGTACTGTTTTGCCCATTCGAACAGCGTTTTGTTGATTTTGGTCAGGGTGGGAATGTGATGTTCCTGCAACTCGATGAAAAACCGTTCGCGTCCGAAAACTTCCAGATACCATTCCAGCCGTTTCATCGCCAAATCGAAATTGGCGGGGCCTTTTTCATCGTTCAACAAAAATGGAATTTCTGCCGACATGCAACCGGTGGTGCAAATGAGGCCTTCGCTGTGGGCGGCGAGATAATCGGCATCGATGCGGGGTTTGTAATAAAATCCGTTCAACTGGGCGTCGCTGGCAATTTTCAACAGATTTTTGTAGCCGGTCATATTCTGCGCCAGCAACAGCAGATGATGCCGCACTTTGTCTTTCGACGGGTCTTTGGCATCCATCGGGCGGCCAAACGGTGTCATATAGGCTTCAACCCCGATGATGGGTTTGATGCCCGCCTTTTTCGCGTTGCGGAAAAACTCCACCGCACCGTGCATCACCCCATGATCGGTCAGCGCCATCGCGGGTTGCCCCATCTCTGCGGCACGTTTCACCAATTCATCCGTCCGCGAAAGCCCGTCAAGCAAAGAATATTCAGAATGGACATGGAGGTGGACAAAATCAGAAGCCATATGGTGTTCCTTAAAAATGTTGGATTAACCGGGTGTTTTCTCGCGCCGCCACATTTAGCCATCGGATTGTTACAAACCACAAAATGTTGGGCCGAGGCGCAAAAATATGATCATTTCCATTATACCACAATTTGCCCTGAAATAAATTTCAATCCAAACTTGTCGTACCCGATGCAATTCTGTTTGACAGCCCCATGTTTTGCGAGTAACATGTCGCCATATATTCGGTGATGGTGTTCACCTCAAATGCCCCCGGCTGACGACACCTGCCCTTTCGGGTGGGATTTTTTATTTTTCAGGAACAAGATTATGGACAAACCACTGGGCTATTTTGACATAAAGAATGCGCTTTCGGAAAACGGCTGTCCGGTGTGCCGGTTGGAAACCGCCGCCGCCGATGCTGCCATCGAAACGCTGTTGTGGGAATCGGTGAATGACGTGCCCACCCGCGCCCACTTAAACGCATCGCGGGGTTTCTGCCGCACGCACGCCGCGAAAATGGTGCGCAACGGTGCGGCACTGG
Organism: Anaerolineaceae bacterium; assembly: GCA_024762375.1. Taxonomy (GTDB): domain Bacteria; phylum Chloroflexota; class Anaerolineae; order 4572-78; family 4572-78; genus JANTHQ01. Next base: position 7,357 of record JANTHQ010000011.1, on the reverse strand, counting down.
GCGTTTCCATTATGATGCGCGATGTGATGCACACAGTGGCAGAAATACTGGCCGCCGGCACGTTTCAGGGTTCGCCCGGGTTGGCAATGCGACAAAAACTACCGGTTTTCAATCATGCCGTCAACCCTGCCACGGCTGAACTGGTGAAAAATCTGTCGCCGCAGGCAGAATGTCCCATTTGCACCGAGGCGCAAGCGGCGGGCACGCGCTATCTGCGCACGCTGGTCGAAAATTTCACCGGCGCGGATTCGCTGGCAGAAGACTATCGCCGCTCGGACGGATTGTGCCTGCCTCATTTTCAGCAAGCGCTCAATTTTGTCACCGATGCGGGCACTTTCGCCGCGCTGACAGATGCCCAGTTGCACATCTGGCGGCAACTCACTGACCAGCTCGATGAATTTGTCCGCAAAAGCGATTACCGTTTTCAGCGTGAAAAAATGGGGCGCGAAAGCGATGCATGGCAGCGTGCGCTCGCCGCCATCTCCGGGCAATTATAACTGCAAATAAAAAACGCGCCGTAATTGAGCGCGTTTCATCCGTACCGACAGAACGTTTTATTCAGCCGCCGACTCTCGCAAGCCGGGCACTCGCCCCTGAATGTATGCTCCAACCAGTGCGGCTTGATGAGGTTTTATGCCGACAAAATAAGTGGCGTGGTCTTCGCCCTTGAGTTGCACGGCGACGCCGTCTTCAAATGTTTTTAGGCCCGTCATTTTTCGGCCCATTCGAATGAACGTAAATGTATTGCTGGGAAAAACGATGCGGACGTTGGTCAAAAACAAATTTCCCTCATCCTGCCAGTCCATAGCGTTTTGCGGAACCGTCCCGTGCGGGAATCGATTGCCGCCCGGTTCCAGCGCAGGGCCGTGCGCACGCCGCAGATGGTCAACATGCAGATACACGGTTTCGCGCAGTTGTTCCAACAGAATTTGCGCCAACACACTGGTGGGCAGATTTAACCGGTCGAAATTTCCGGTGGCGAATTCCGCCAGCACCGCATCGGGATACACCTGCTCGCGGAACAATTGTACCTCTGCGGGGGAAAACGTGTTGCCCACCAGCCCGGCGCGGGCAATATCGTACCCTTCGCCGATGGCTTGCACCACATATTCCACATGGTTTTTCCCAAATAGTTTGTGTTTTTCTTTTATGGTTAATCCGCAGTGATTGCACTGAAACATTTTGCCGCTGTGGCTCAATGCTGTTTCTTCGGCACACACGGGACATGTTGAAAACAATTCGGTGGTCATAAGCTACCTTCCATTCCAGTCAAGTTGGATGCATTATATCGCAAAGTTGCAGGGTGGCAAGGCAGCAAATCTCACTTTCCGGCTTTCTCACCCGCACATTTTCTATCCCTATCTCTATTCCTCTCTGACAATGGGCAAATGACGAATAACCAACAATTTTGCCAGCCCATGCCGCAATGGTATAATTCGCAGAAGATTGGTGATGATATAACCGACCAATCTTCACCAAACGGCGAGATTCTATGCGGAAAAACATCGAGCGCACAGCTTGGGTAATTTTAATTGCATCATTTTTGACATTTTGCGCACTGGCAGTGGGTATTCCGCTTTCGGTGCGTGCCTATTTGTTTAACACGATGGTCACGCACCCCACGTCTCTCACGTCCATTCGCGGCACGGTGTTGGAAAAACCGGCCGACGACCAGACCCCCATCCCCATTACCTCCGGAACCACCCGCGATGTAGATGAGTTGACCATCGTCTCCACCGATGACACCTCGCAAGCGGTGCTGACATTTTTTGATGGGAGTGTCGCCACGTTGTACAACAATACGACCATCATTTTGCACCGCGCCCGCGAGCCACGTTTTAATATCAGCCCCTACCCTGCCGAACTCGGCATAGAAGTTGTACAGGGACGGGTACGGACGACAGTCGCAACCACAAACGATGCACGCCTGTTTTGGGTGCGCACCCCTCATGGTGAAATTGCGATGGCTGCCGGTAGTTTCGCGGTGGAAACCCGCAATGCCGAAACGCAGGTCACTGCGCGCGCGGGGACAGCCACCGTAAAAGCGCAAAACACAGCCGTTATGCTGCACGAAGGTGAACTAACCCGTATCGCCGTGAATGCCGCGCCCACCGAGCCAACCACCGCCGAACAAAACCTCATCGCGAACGGCGATTTTTCGCTGGGGTTGACAGAGGCATGGGAACCGCACGTGTATGTCCCCGCCGACCCATTGACCGGTACACAAAAGGCCATCGTCACCAAATACAAAGACAGCATCAGCAAATTTGACCCAGTAAACGTGGTCACGTCCACTTTGGCGATAGAAAATATCGGCGGGCAGGTGGTGATGCATTTTCACAGCGCAGGCACCGATAACGTGCACACCGAAGCCAGCATCGAACAGACGGTTAATAAAGATGTGCAAGACTTCCGCTCGCTGCGGGTAAACGCCCAAATTCGGGTGAACAGCCAATCGCTGCCGGGTGGCGGGCAGTTGGGCACAGAATTTCCGGTGATGATCCAGCTCAATTACCGTGACGCGACGGGCAATGACCGCTCGTGGTATCGTGGTTTTTATTACAAGCCTGCACCCAGCAATTACATTTTGCACAGCGAACCGGACAACAACAACGAAAGTGTGGCTCAATTTTTGTGGTATCCATACGAATCTGAAAACCTGTTGCAAGATTTGGGCGATGAGAAACCGATTTTCATCAAATCCATCCGCATTTACGCCTCCGGCTGGATTTACGACAGTATGGTCACCGACATCAAATTGCTGGCAGAGGATTGAGCATGGCGCGGCGGTGGCTCATTCCCGTGCTGGCGATTTTTCTGCTGGCAACGCTGTTTCAACTGAATTTGCCCGGCTTGCATTACGATGAAGCCTTCGAGGTTGTCCCGGCAATGCAACTGCTGCGCCACCAGCCGGCGCAAGCCTTCCGCGACAGCACCATCACTTTGTTTGGCACACGGTTTCCCCTGACCACCCAAGATTATATTGGTGCGCTGAACACCTATTTCAGCCTGCCATTTCTGTGGCTGGCGGGCATTTCCGTTATTGCCGTGCGGCTCTATTCCGTCTCCATCGGGTTGATAACCGTGCTGCTGGCCGCCGGTTTTTCCGCCGATTTGACCCGTAACCGGTGGACGGGGGTGGTTGCCGCCGCACTGCTCGCCGTCAACCCGACTTTCGTCTTTTGGACGCGGCAGGGCATTTTTGTCACCGCCATTACCGCCGCCATCGGCATCGGGGCGGCATGGTGCTGGCTGCGCTGGCATCGCACACGCCGGTATCGGTGGGCAGTGGCGGGCGCATTTTTATTCGGATTGGGTATTTACGCCAAATTGCTTTTTCTGTGGCTCATCGCCGCACTTTTCGGCGCATATCTGCTGGCAATTTGGGTGGGCGGCAATCTGCCCGCAACGCTTTCCGCCCTGCGCCGCGAAAATCCCGTTGTCCGCGCGGGCGGATTGCTCATCGCCGGCGCCATCGGTGCGCTGCCGCTGATTCTGTATAACCTGCAAACGGGCGGCACCTTCAAAAATATCGGGCAAAATGCCGCCACATCATATTACGGGGTGGATAACACCGCCGTGTTGCCGAATCTCGCCACCCGTTTCGGCGAATTGCTGACTCTGCTGGATGGCGGACATTTTTGGTATCTGGGGAATGTGTTTCGCAACCCCGCCGCGCCCATCGTTTGGGGGATGGCGCTGCTGGCGGCAGTGTGGCTCACCGTGCGCCGAAAGAATCCGCGCGCGCTCATCCCGTTCGCGGTGATGCTGCTGGTGACGGTAGAAAGTATCATCACTGTGTCGGCGCTGTGGATTACCCATTTTGCGGTGATGATGGCATTTCCGGCGATTGCGCTGGCTGTGGCGGGCGCAGAACTGTGGCGCGAACTGCAGCCCAACCGCGCGGTGAGCATCGCGCTGGCGGTGCTGCTGGCAACGGTGCTGCTCGGCGACGGTGTCACCACCGTCCGCTACCATCGCGCGCTCGCCGTGTCGGGCGGGCTGGGCGACCATTCGGACGCGGTGTATGATATGGCAGATTGGCTCGCTGCGAATGCCGCCGACCGTCCGGTGGTGGCGATGGACTGGGGGCTTTCTGCCCCGGTGACGTTTTTGACGGCGGGTACGGTCACACCGGTGGAAGTTTTCGGGTACGATTGGGGCGACATTTCCCGTTTCGATGCCATCATCGGCGAGCATTTGCAGCCCCGCCGCGCAATTTTTCTGTGGCGCGCGCCGGATATCGTCATTTTCGACCGCAGCCCGGCGTTCAAATCGCTCTATCAACCGAAAAATCTGGAAGAAGATATTCTGGCAGCATTTTACGACCGCAGCGGCAAACCGCTCTACGGCGCAACCGAACTCGTGCCGGTCGGTACGGCGAAAAACAAACCGAAATGAGATTTTGGATTTCAGCCATCAGCGGTCAGCCAACGGGAGAATCTCCAATCTCCAATCAACCAATCTCCCAATTTTGCAATTGACGAATGATAAAGGACGAATGACAACCCATGAATTTTGAACGACTCAACCGCGCGCTGATTTTCGCGGCGCGCGCCCACGACGGGCAACAGCGAAAAGGAACCGACATCCCATACATCATCCATCCCGTTGCCATGGCGATGAAATTGCTGACAATGGATTGTATGGAAGATGTGGTCATCGCCGCACTGCTGCACGATGTGGTGGAAGATACCGATATTTCGCTGGATGATATCGCCCGCGAGTTTGGCGCACCGGTGGCAGAATTGGTCGCCGCCGCCAGCGAACCCGAACACGATACCGCCCGCTGGGAAGCCCGGAAACAGCACACCATCGACTTTCTGCGCGATGCGCCGCTGCCGGTAAAATTGCTCACCTGCACCGATAAACTGCACAACATCAGCTCCATCGCGCACGATTTTTCGGTAATGGGCGAAAAGGTATGGGAGCGTTTCGCCCGCGGGCGCGACAAACAGGCATGGTACTATCGCGCGCTGGCAGAAAGTTTGCCGCACGGCGTCGAATCGCCGGAAAAGTATCCCATCTTTGCCGAATTTGCCCGTGCGGTGGATAATTTATTCGGAAAGGGATAGAGATAGGGATAGAGATTCACTCATTTGCTGACTGCTGAAATGTGAAAGTGAGACTTGCTACCCTGCTACCCTGCAATTTTGAACTTTGAACCTTGAACCAAAAACAACCATGTCCGACAAATCCGCTTTCCTGCAACCGAAAAACATCAGCCCCGCCGAGCAACTGCGGGCGCAACTGACCGCGCTGGAAAATGACCTGCCTGCCCTGCCGAAACAATCGGCGGCAGACGTGCAAACCTTTTTCCGCGAGATGGACGCCGCCCAGTTGCAATTTTCGCAATTGATGACAGATGGCGTTGACCTGACTGCCGAATTGACGCGGTTCGAGACCGTTCAGTCACGCATTGCCCGCAACGCCGACCGGCTGCTGCACGCCATCGGCGGGGCAGCGAAATTGCGTGAGCACCGCCCGGCAAACATTTCCCGAAAAACGCATCCGTGGTGGTTTGTGGATGAAATTTCGGCAGAACAGAAAGCCCGCACCCGGAAACGGGTACTCACCATTTTGGGTATCGCTGCAGCGATTGTGCTGGCAGTGGTGGTTTTGTTCAATACCGTGCTCAAACCCGACCCGGCAGTGGTGGCGAAAACACGGCACTTTCAAACCGCACTCGATTTGGTGATGGAAGCCAAAGACTATCCCGCCGCGCTGGATGAAATCGAGCAAGCTTTGAACGCCGTGCCAAATGATGTGGATTCGCTGGTTTTCAAAGCGGTGCTGCTGGCACAAATGGGAGACGAATCGCAAGCGGACAACATTTTGGCACAGGCAAATGCGCTCGCGCCGGATGATATGTACGTGCCCCTGGCCCAAGCGCGGTTGCTGCAGCAAATGGGCAACCTCCGGCAGTCGCTTTCGCTGGCAGAGGGGGTCATCGCCGCCCACCCCGACTCGGCGGAGGCGTGGTATATCGCCGGGCAAGCACATGCCGGATTGGGGGATATTCCACAAGCACGGGAGGCACTCTCAAAAGCGGCAGAACTCGCGCTGGCACAGGGCAACGATTCGCTGTATGTGATTGCAAAAACCAACTTGACGTATTTGTCGCCATTGGGGGGGAATGGAAACGGTGGGCAATAATCTAGGTTAATTGAAAAAGATTGCGCAGCCGTTCTTCCGCTATCGCAGTTAACGATGGCGGCAATTCGCCCAACTTCCGGCGGATGATGGAAGCGTTGACGGTCATCAAACGGTGCAATTGAACGGTAGAAGAAACTCGCAAACCGGTTGTGGAAAAGTCAACATCATCAGCCCTGATGACCAAATCAGATGATAATGGCTGCTGTGGGACTCGGCTGGTAATGAATGCCAACACAACGTGACGATGAGGGCCGATTGGATCGGTTAAACACAGTGCCGGGCGAACTTTTTGGGAAGAAAAATCGTCGAATGGAAATGAAACGAGTACGATGTTATGTTTCATGGTCAACGGGCGTTCCATCATTGAGGGTGTAAATATCTTCTGCGGGGTCGTGGAGCACGTCAAATGCTTGATTTTTGGCGGCAGCGTAAAGCCATTCATCTTCACTGATGTCGTCATCAGCGGGGAACATGACAATTACGCGAACTTTTTGCGGCGGCAATGCCGGCAAAGCTGAATCAAGCTTCAGTTCGTTATTTTCGGTAATATGCCCGGTTATTTCAATTGCGGTCAGTGTAGAACTCATCGGTTCGCTCCTTGACACGTTTATGGTATAAAAATTGTACTTCTTTCAAAATTGTTTGTCAATCAAAACACATGCTGAATTCGACTAAGATTACACGCATTTCCAAACCGATTATCCTGCTGCTGGCGCTGATTATTCTGCTCGGCGGGGCACTGCGACTCTACCACCCGCTGTGGGATTTGGGCACGTTCCCCCACCCCGATGAACGCTCGACGCTGCTGTTTTACGCGCCGACCATCCATTTCCCCAAAAATTTGGGCGATACCCTCAACCCGAAAAAATCGCCGCTGAACCCGTTTTGGGATGTGAGCCACCAACAGCGACGCAGCTACACCTACGGGCATTTCCCGCTCTATCTGCTCGTTTTTGTCAGCGATACCCTGCACAATCTGACCCCCACCGCCGAATCGCTGCACCTGCCCGCCGCCGTCATCGACTTTTTGGCGCAGGCGGAAAGCGGGCGCGGGTTCGCCGTGACCGGTCGGGTGCTGGTCGGGCTGTTCGATACGCTTTCCATCTATTTGGCGTTTCTGATTGCCCGCAAATTGTACGGCGATTGGGCAGGGCTGCTGGCGGCGGCACTGTATGCCTTCGCCGTCACGCCAATTCAACTG
>JANTHQ010000010.1 GCA_024762375.1 Anaerolineaceae bacterium | reverse complement strand
CCAAATGTTAATTTTCACCAAACTTGAAACTGCGTAACGTGAGTTAAAAACTCAATTTTTTGAAAATAGGTTCGGGAATGTGGCGGATGACAGTCATGATAACCCACCAGAACCACGGCAGGTAAACCACTTCCTGCCCGGTGATGATGACGCGATAGACCCCCTTGCCCACCGCTTCTGCCGAGGCGAACAGCGCGCCCTTTTCCAGATGTGCTGTCATCGGTGTATCCACCATGCCCGGTTTGATGGTGATGACCTTCACCCCCGCCGCATCGAGCCGCCCCCGCAACCCCGACAGAAACGCCGTGACGCCCGCTTTCGCCGCGCCATACACATAATTGCTTTTGCGGCCACGGTCGCCCGCCACCGATGAAATCACGGCAATGGTGCCATACCGTTGTGCCTCAAACCGGTTTGCCAGCAGGGTGAGCAGAGAGACCACGCTCAAAAAATTGGTCTGCATTTCGTGCAGGGTTAGCGCCACATCTTTTTCGCACGCCGATTGATCGCTGAGCGTGCCGTGGGCGATGAGCGCCACATCCAGCCCGCCAAACGCATCAGTAACACGCGCCAGCACGTCGGCGTGACGGTCGGTGTCGTTCACATCCAGCACCGCGGTTTCCACCTGCGCCGCTCCGCGTACGTTCAAATCGTTGGCGACCACCTGCAATTTTTCGGCATTGCGCGCCAGCAGAAAAAGTTTGTCGCCGTCTGCCGCAAATTCTTTCGCGGCTTCCTGCGCTATCGCCGAAGTTGCACCCACAATCAGCACCCGCCGCGCCCGGCGAAACCGTGCCGTACGCACGGTATCCGTTTCCACCGCGCGTTTTTTGGTTTTTGAAAATATCGCCAGTGCAGCAGCAATCGCCGAAATTGCACCGGCGGCAATGGTTGTTTTTTTCATTTGGCTATTTGTCCTCTGTCATTTGTCATTGGTCGTTCGTTGTTTTTCGTCCATTCGCAAATTCGCAAATTCGCCCATTTGCAGATTTGCTCATTCACGCATCACCCGCTGCCACAAGCCGGATGAGATTTTCGGGTCAATATACTGTTGAAATTCTTCCCACAGCGGGAAAAATTCGCGGAAAAATTCGCCGGACATCCGCGAATCTTTGGCGGGATAGCCCGCCACCCCACCGCTGTCGAGCACCATATGGTCAATCTCGGTCAGCAGGTCGAGCGTGGCTTGCCCCTGATTCGGAAAATCAATCGCCAGTGTGACCCCCTTGCGCGGGAATGACAGCATCCCCGGCGATTTTTTATCGCCGAAAGTTTTGAGCACATTCAAAAACGGCGTCAGTCCGGAGGTGGCAATTTTTTCGATAATGGCGCGGATGGCGTGATAATTGTCATCATACGGCACGATACACTGATACTGCATGAACCCGCGATTGCCGTAAATGCGATTCCACTGCCCGATGGCATCCAGTGGGTAGAAAAACGGCTCATAATGAACCAGCCCGCGCACGGTTTTCCGCAGATTTTTTTCATAATACAGGATATTAAACGCGCGCATGGTAAAATTGTTCAGCATAAAATTGGGCGCGGTGAAGGGCACAGTGAGCAACTGTCCGCCTTTGGGGTTAAATTGATATTCGGTGGGAGCGGCGGCGTTATTGCCGCGCATAAACACCCCTTTCCCCAGCGAATCGCCGTGCGCGAAACAGTCAATCCAACTGACGGTGTGTTCGTACCCTTCCTCGGATTCACGGGCAATTTCAAAAAATTCATCTAAATTTTTAAATTTGATGATTTCCTCATCAATAAACGGGCTTTCAATTTTTTTGAGTTTCATTTCAGCCCACAAAATGACGCCTGTCAGCCCCAGCCCGCCGATGGTTGCACGATACCATTCTGCATTTTCGGTGGGTGAACAAATCATCCGCGTGCCATCAGAGCGGAGGAGTTCAAACCGGGTGACATACATCCCGAATGTGCCCGCGTGCCCGTGATTTTTGCCGTGCACATCGTTGGCAATTGCCCCGCCGACAGTGACAAATTTTGTACCCGGTGTGACCGACAGAAACCAACCGTGCGGCACAATCACCTGCAAAATTTCTTCCAGCGAAACCCCCGCTTCGCAGCGTAAAATACCGTTTTCGGGGTCGAACGCCAGAAAATGGTCCAGCGGGCGCATATCCAACAGTGTGCCGCCGTCAATCAAACAACTATCGCCGTAACTGCGCCCCAACCCATACGGCAAAAACGGCGCGGGCAAATCGCGCACCAGCGCAGCCATTTCCGATTGCCATGTCGCCCGGCGAATTTGCTGGGATACCTTGAAATATCGTCCCCACGATTCATATTGTGTCATAATTGCTCCAATGAAGGAATTTGCAAATGCGTAAATGGCAGCCAGCCACCGGCGGTCAGCCGGTAACCATTCCAATCAACTGCTTGGAATGATAACACCGGCAAACTAAAAGTCAAACGCGCCGCTAATTTATGGTTTTGTCCATTTGCCACCTTCGTGCTATACTTTCCTCCGTTTGATTCTGCTTGAAAGAAGGAGGGCGTAAGCGCGTAAAGCGTGCCGTACGCCCTTTTTTCTCGGCTGGTGATATATGACATTTTTCTTACTCTTTTTATACAGCATTATTTTAATCGGCTTGGCAATATACGGCTTCAACACGCTTTTCTTCTCGGTGCAATTTTTGCGCCATCGAAAAACGGCTTTCGCCAACACCGAATTGCCGCTGGCAGATGACGACCTGCCGGCAGTGACAGTGCAATTGCCCATCTTCAACGAAAAATTGGTGGTGGAGCGGCTGATTGATGCCGTTGCCACGCTCGATTATCCGGCGGAAAAACTGTCCATTCAAGTGCTGGACGATTCTACTGATGATACGATTGCACTGGCGCGGGCGCGGGTGGCTTTCCACCGCGAGCGTGGGGTGAACATCAACTATGTGCGCCGCCCGGAACGCACGGGCTTCAAAGCGGGTGCGCTGGCATACGGCTTGCAATCTGCACCCGGCGAGTTTGTCGCTATTTTTGACGCCGATTTTGTACCCCCGCGCGATTTTCTGCGGCGGGTCATTCCCCATTTCCGCAATCCGCAGGTGGGGATGGTGCAGGCTCGATGGGGGCATTTGAACGATACCGCCAACCCATTCACCCGCGCGCAAGCGTTGGCGCTGGACGGGCATTTTGTGGTCGAACAGACGGTTCGCAGCCAAAGCAGTCTGCTGATGAATTTTAACGGGTCGGGTGGAATATGGCGGCGCAGCGCCATCGATGACGCCGGTGGCTGGCAATCGGATACCATCGCCGAAGATTTGGATTTGTCGTACCGGGCACAGTTGCGCGGCTGGAAACTGGCATACGTGCCGATGGTCGTCGCCCCGGCAGAAATTCCGCCACTGCTGACCGCATTCAAACGCCAGCAATTTCGCTGGGCAAAAGGCGCGATTCAATCGCTGCGGAAATTCGGCGGCACACTGCTGCGAGCGAAATTATCGCTGTGGCAGAAGGTGCAGGCATTTTTACATTTGAGCGGTTATATGGTTCACCCACTGATGTTGGCGATGATTGTACTGGGGCTACCCGTAATTTTGGTGCGCGACCCCGGCACGCTGCCGGTGGGTGCGCTCGGTGTGGCGGGATTTGCGCCGCCCGTGCTGTTTGCGCTGTCGCAATGGGGCGCCTATCGCAATTGGGTGAACCGTTTTGCGTATTTTCCGTTTTTGGTGCTGTTCGGCGCAGGGATAATGCTGAACAACAGTTGGGCCGTGTTCGAAGGGCTGACCGGACGCAACCCCCGCGAATTTCTGCGCACCCCGAAATTCCGCACGCAAAGCGGTATGCGCCGCGCCAGCGATTACGTGCTGCCGGTAGACTGGACAACTTGGGGCGAACTGTTGCTCGCGGGGTACTGCTGGATTGAGGCGGCAGTTGCCATCTCCCGTGCGCCGGGGCTGGCGCCATTTTTACTGATGTACGCACTGGGTTTCACCGTGACGGCGGGGTTGGGACTGTGGCAATCTTGGAAATTTTGGATTCCCCGTTTGCGGGTTTCGGGGTCAAGATTTAAAGTTCAAAGTTCAAAGTTCAAAGTTTGAGTTTGTCACGCCGGAGACGTGACCTACCCAAACTTCGGCGGCGAAGCAATCTCACGCCAAAAATATCGGAGATTGCTTCAGCCTTGCGGGCTTCGCAATGACACTGAATAGAGACAAATGAGCCAATGGATGAGTTTGCGAATGCGCGAATAACCGGTGACAAATGACCAATGACCAATAACCAATAACAAACAAAAACGCCGCCCGGGTGGACGGCGTTTTTTTGATTCTGAGAAATACAATTTACAGTTTACTGAACAAGATTTCTTTTTTAACTTCGGCAATCGCTTCAGTAACTTTAATTTCGCGCGGGCAGGCATTGGTGCAGTTAAAGATGGTGCGACATCGCCACACGCCATCCGGGTCGGCGAGGATTTCCAACCGTTGCTGGCTGCCTTGGTCGCGGCTGTCGAAAATGAAGCGGTGCGCTTGCACAATTGCCGCCGGCCCAACATAAGCATCGGTAGCCCAGAAGGTGGGGCAACTGGTGGTACAGCAGGCGCACAAAATGCATTTGGTGCTTTCTTCAAATTTCAAGCGGTCTTCTTCGCTTTGCAGCCGTTCTTTTTCGGGTGCGGGGTCATCGTTGATGAAGAATGGCAACACGGAACGATAGTGTTCCATAAACGGTTCCATGTCCACCACCAAGTCTTTGATAACCGGCAATCCGGCAATCGGTTCGATGGTGACATTGTTGCCCACTTTGCTGAACAGTGATTTACACGCCAACTGATTTACGCCGTTGATGCGCATTGCATCGGAGCCGCAGATGCCGTGTGCGCACGAGCTGCGCATGGTCAGCGTACCATCAATATGGTTTTTGATGTAAAGCAACGCATCCAAAACCCGGTCGTTGGGGTGCATATCAAGCGAGTATTCTTTCCAGTAAGGGGCGCTGTCTTTTTCAGGATTAAATCGCTGTATTTTTAATGTTACTTGCATCTTTCGTCTCCTCCCCTTAGTAAACCCGTTTGACCGGCTGGTATTTGGTGACGGTCACAGGTTTGTATTTTAAGGTGACTTTGCCGTCAGCATCCAGATAAACCATCGTGTGTTTCATCCAGTTTTCATCGTCACGCTCCGGATAATCGTCGCGTGCGTGTGCGCCGCGGCTTTCTTTCCGTGCCAGTGCGCTCTCGGCGGTAACCAGCGCCAAATCGAGCAGGTTGCCCACCTGCCACGCTTCCAGCAGGTTGGTGTTAAAGCGTTTGCCTTTGTCATCAATGTGGATGTGTTTGTAGCGTTCACGCAATTCGCGCAGTTTTTGTACCGCTTCTGCCATCCCTTCTTCCACACGGAAGACGCTGACATCTTTGGTCATGATGTTTTTCATTTCCTGCTTGATGTCTGCATGAGATTCGGTACCGGTGTTGTTTAGGATGGCATCCAATTCTGCACGAACTTTGGCGACGGCAGCTTCGGCATCGATGGGTTTGAATTCCATCTTTTTCACATCTTGTGCCATCACTTTACCGCCCCGACGTCCGAAAACGACCAAGTCGAGCAGCGAGTTGGTGCCCAGCCGGTTGCCGCCGTGCACGCTGATACAGCCACATTCGCCGGCGGCATACAAGCCGGGCACGAGGTCGCCTTTTTCGTTTGCCAATGCATGGGTATCGATATCGGTGGGGATGCCGCCCATAGCATAGTGTGCCGTCGGTTGCACGGGGATGGGTTCTTTGGTGGGGTCAACACCCACATAAGTGCGGCAGAAATCAGAAATGTCTTCCAATTTGGTTTTAACGAAATGGTCGTCAATTTTGCGGATTTCGCCGTTGGGCAGCCGAGAATCATCCACTTCGAAATAGTGGTTGACCGTTTCGGGGGTCACATCGAGATAAACGTAATCTTTGCCATCGACGCCGTTTCCTGCCATCACTTCCATGTAGATGGCACGCGAAACCACGTCACGCGAGGCGAGTTCTTTGACGGTGGGGGCATACTTCGGCATAAAGCGTTCACCTTTGCCGTTGATGAGTACACCACCTTCGCCGCGGACGGCTTCGGTGATGAGAATGCCCAGTTTGAACAATCCGGTGGGATGGAATTGGAAGAATTCCATATCTTCCAGTGGCAAACCGTGCCGCAGAACGAGTGCGGGGCCGTCACCAGTGAGGGTATGGGCATTCGAGGTGATGTTCCACACGGGACCCCAGCCACCGGTGGCGAGCATTACGGCTTTGGCATGGAACACGTGCAATTCGCCGGTGTCGATTTCATATGCCACCACACCGCGTGCTTCGCCGTCAACCATAATCAGGTCGAGCATCTGGTATTCATCGTAAAAATTAACGTTGTGTTTGATGCACTGCTGGTACAGGGTTTGCAGAATCATATGGCCGGTGCGGTCGGCGGAGTTGCACGCACGCATCACGGCTTGTTTGGTTTCGTTGTTGGTGTGCCCGCCGAAGCGCCGCTGCGAGATTTTGCCGTCGGGGGTGCGGTCGAAGGGCAATCCCATATGTTCCAGTTCGTACACCACATCGGGCGCGTCTTTACACATAAATTCGATAGCATCCTGGTCACCGATGAAGTCGGCGCCTTTGATGGTATCGTAGGCGTGCCATTCCCAGTGGTCTTCTTCCAAGTTGGCCAGTGCTGCACCAACGCCACCCTGTGCCGCACCGGTGTGCGAACGGGTGGGGTACAGTTTTGAAATGACTGCAGTATCTACCTCTTTGCCGGCATACAGGGCTGCCATCAACCCGGCACCACCTGCGCCGACAATTATTACATCGTGCTTATGGTAATGGTATTGCATAGCTCACGTCTCCGTTATCCGTTAAATGTAAAAATTACCAACCCGCCTAAGGCAACCATCAGCAGCAACACCAATGCGATGAGCGCTTTTACAAATGCGCGCCAGCCTCGATTGTGAATGTAATCATCAGTCACAAACCGGATGCCGTTCATCCCATGCAGCGAAGCCAGTATCAACAGCGTTAAATCGTAAGAGCGCCAAAAGATGCCGCCGGGGCCAGTCCAACGTCCGGCAATCACGTCGAAATTGATGTTGGTTAAGCCAATAACATAATGCATCCAAATCAGGTGGAACACCACCATCAGCGCCAGCAAAGCGCCGGACGCACGCATATAAAACCACGACAACAGTTCAAACGTGCTGCCATTGCTGGGTTTCGGGGTACGAGCATATTGTGTCGTCATCATTATCCTCCCTATGCCATCATTCCGGCAATGTCAACGCCAACCAAAAATACCGTCAACACAATCACAATTACCCAAACGGTGGTTGCCAGTTGTTTTTGATAGCGGAACATGTGCGGCCAGAAATCTTGAATGATAATGCGCAACCCATTCAATGCGTGGTAAAACACGCCAAAAACCAGAGCCCAGATAACGGGGCGCAAGAGTGGTTCATGATAAATGAACAGCAGTTCTTCAAATGCTGCCCGGCTGACACCTACCATGAAAATATCCAAAATGTGTAAAATAAGGAAAAAGGCGATACCTAAACCGCCAAGTCGGTGGAGTATCCATGACCAGTGCCCGATGCCACCTTTATACGACAGGGTACTAGACACGAATCCTTTTTTGGGATTTGCGCTCATAAAAAAAATACCTCCTTTGGCAAAATTCTAAGCGCTACAACGTTGTGCCTCACCTACATTGTGGTGAATTTGCCCTATTATACTCCCAACCCGAAACTGAATCAACTATTGGTGGTTAATTTGTTACAAATAGCACACGCAAAAACACGGCACACAAACTGTGGTTTGCATACCGTGTTTTTTTCAACTTTTGCGCATTCACACAGCGAAATTTACCCGTACTTTTTCTCGAATGCTGCCATAAAATCGACCAGTGCTTGCACACCGTCCAACGGTTGAGCATTGTAAATAGAAGCCCGCAAACCACCTACCGAACGATGCCCTTTGAGGTTCATCAATCCCGCGGCGGTTGCTTCGGCAACGAATTTTTCTTCCAATGCCGCATCACCGTCGCGCACGCGGAACACCACATTCATCAGCGAACGGCTTTCGCGCTCATTGGGGCAACTGTAAAAACCGGTCGCGTCGATTGCCCCGTACAGCAGCGCGGCTTTTTCTTTATTGCGCTTTTCCATCGCCACCAAACCGCCGGTCGATTCCAGCCATTCCATCACCAGTGCGATAATGTAAATGCCCCACGTGGGTGGCGTATTGAACATCGAATTTTTGCCGATGTGGGTGCGATAATCCAGCATCGTTGGCAGCGAATCGCCGGCACGTTCCGCCAAATCTTTGCGGATGATAACCACCGTCACCCCTGCCGGCCCGATATTTTTCTGCGCCCCGGCGAAAATCAAGCCAAATTTAGAAACATCAATCGGTTTGGAAAGAATGTCGCTCGACATATCCGCCACCAGCGGCACATCGCCCGTATCGGGAAAACCGTGAAATTCTGTACCGGCAATGGTGTTGTTCGATGCCAGATGCACATACGAGGCGTTCGGGTTCAGATCAATTTCATCCAAACGGGGAACCCGGCGGAATTTTTCGCTTTCGGTCGATGCAGCCAGCCGGTATTCGGCAACTTTTCCCAGCTCGACAATCGCTTTTTTCGTCCACGAACCGGTATGAATGACATCCACCGGTTTTCCCGGTTGATAGAGATTCATCGGCACCATGCTGAACTGCAAACTCGCACCGCCCTGCAGAAACAGCACGGCATATTCATCGGGGATATTCATCACCCGGCGCATACCATTTTCCGCGCGCGCCAAAATTCCCTCAAACACTGCCGAGCGATGGCTCATCTCCATCACCGACATGCCACTGCCTTCAAAATTCAACATCTCATCGCGGGCGCGTTCCAGCACCGGTACAGGCAGCACACCGGGACCGGCGCTGAAGTTATACACTCTGTTATACATAATTTTCCCTGTGTTACAGCAAGCTTTCTAATGTGGGCAACTCTTCCGGTTCCATTTCATAATCGCCCAGCAGTTTCAAATTCTCGGTGACATACTGATGTAATTTGTAAAGCCGTTTGATGCGCTTGTACGGCAGGCGTTCCAGTTTTTCAGACAGCGCGTGCAACACTGCGATAAACAGATGGAACGGGTCGGCTTCTATCAACCGTTTGTCAAAATCTTCTTCGTGCGGAATGTAGGATGCCCGGCGTTCCGCCAGCATAATTTCGGCATCTTCAGCAAACAATGACGGCGCACTTTCCTGGTCATCGAGCAGATAAATCGGCGCATCGGAATTGAGCGTACATTCCACCAAATCCGCTTTCTGGTCAACAATCAGTTTCCCGCCGAACGTAAAAAACTCCACTTTGTGCTGGCGGCGGTCAGTTAAAATTACACGCCCGGCCAGCACCTGCAATTCGCCGTGCATTTGAGTGGGATGGTGGATAACCACATCGTTCGGTTTCCCGTCGGCCACCGATGTCAGGCTCATGGTTTCCGGGTCAAAATGTGTGCCGGATGGTGTCTCTCGCAAATATACTTTCAAATTTGGAAATCCACCCTCAATAGTGTGTTTTTCGTGCGTAAATGTGTAGCCCAAATTACTATTGGTCAGATATCGTTGCTTCATAACCACACGTCCCCTTTGTCATTTAAATGATAATGAACACAATTATTGATGATAAGATAATGGCGATGCCCGATTTCGTCAACTATCGCACACTATTTTTGCCCGAAAACAGGTTGCTCTGCGGCGCATGCTATGATATGATACCCCCATAAACCAATGGCAAGAAATGATGGACACAAACACCAATTTACAGAGCGAAATTGAACACCTGCGTGCGGAACTGGCCGCCCGCACCGCCGAGCTGGAAACGCTGGCGCAGCAATCTGCCGATTTGGCACTGCTCAACGAACTGAACGTTGCGGCAAATCGCGGCGACTCGCTGGCAGACATCATCTCGCTTATCGCCAACCGTACCAGCAGTCTGTTCAACGGATTCGGGGTGACGGTTTCGCTGTTAGACGACACGAAAACCCGGTTGGTGGTGCAAAACCTATCGCTGCCGCCAAAAATTCGCTCGGCAGTTGAGCACGTTTTGGGGCGTGAGCTCGGCTCGCTCACCATTCCGCTCACACCCGATAGCCTTTTCACCCGCGCCATAGAAGCCAAAAAACCCATCCGCCTCACCGGCGATGACATCTTAAAAATGGAACGGGAATACGCCGCCGGCAATCCAATGGGCATTCCGGATGCCGTCATCGCCCGTGCCATGTCGCTGGTAAACCGGTTGATGAACCTCAAAACCGTGCTCGTCGCCCCGTTGCTGCACGGCGACATATTGGTGGGTGTCATCGATATTGCCGGGTCTCGTGATTTCTCACCCGCCGACATCGCCCGTTTCGACGCGCTGGCAGCGCAACTCACCGGCATCATTGCCCGCAAGCAAGCCAACGCCAAACTGCGGCAGGCCGAAGCCCTGTATCACTCATTGGTCGAAGCCATCCCACAGAACATTTTCCGCAAAGATGTTGACGGGGTGTTCACATTCGTCAACGAAAATTTTTGCCGCAACGAAGGCAAAACAGCGGATGAGATTCTCGGCAAAACCGATTTTGACCTGCACCCCCCGGAACTGGCCGAGAAATACCGCCGCGATGATGTTTTTGTGATGACCGCCCGCAAAGCGCTGGAAGTGATTGAAGAGCACCAGCCGCGCGATGGCGGCAACCGCAGTTTTGTGCGCGCTATCAAAACCCCCATTTTTGATGCCGACGGGGAAGTTATCGGTGTGCAGGGTATTTTTGAAGATATCACTTTGCAAAAAGAAAATGAAGAGCGTCTGGAACGATATAGCCTGCGTTTGAGTCTGTTACGCAAAATTGACCGCGCCATTTTGGCCATGCAGTCCCCCGCAGATATTGCCCGTGCCGCGCTGGAACCGCTTTTGCACATCATCAATGCCCGCCGCGCCAGCGTGGTGCTGCTAGACGAGAAGACCAATACCGGCAGAATTATCGCCACAGCAGGTGAAGTTTCCCCCCCAAACTTGCAAAGCGGTGCGGTTTTTGCACTTGCAGACTATCCGGTATACAAAAATTATCGCCAATCACCCGACATTGTGGTACAAACCCATCTGGGACTGTCAGATTCTCAGGTCGAACAGTCTTTGAAACGAGCAACCATCAACGCTTCATTAAACGTGATGCTGCTATCTGAAAATACACTGATCGGGGCGCTGAATTTCGGTTTTTCCGGCGCCGATGATATTCTGCCGGAATATCGGGAAATCGCCCGCGAGGTGGGTGATTCGCTGGCGATAGCGCTCAGGCAAGCCGCGCAAACCGAGAGAATCCGGGAGGAATCGGCGGCAAAAACCCGTCTGCTGCAAGAAGTTGACCATCGTGTGCGGAACAATCTGGCGACGATTGCCGGTATGATTTATCTGGAAACGCGGTACGCCCGCCAATCCGGTGCACCCGTTTCAGAAATAACGTTGGCAGCCATCAATGTGCGGGTGCGAGCGCTGGCAGCCCTGCACGAATTGCTGGCAACCAACCAATGGCAGCCGCTTCCCCTGCGCGAAGTGGCATCTCGGATTTTTCACGCCACCATCCGCGCCATCAACCCGGTTGGCAAAGAATTTATCGTGGATATTTCACCCACCGACCTGATGGTATCGCCCCACATTGCCCAAAGTTTCACGGTAATCTTCAGCGAAATTGTGTTCAGAATCGCAACGTTCGCCTTGCCGGAGAAAGAGCGCCTGTTGATGCACATGCTGACGACAGATACCGATGATTCGGTGACGTTGACTTTTCGGGTGGACGGCGTCCCGCACCCACCGGGACTATTGGCGAACCGGCCGCAAACAGTCGGTATGACGCTCGTCACCGCTACGGTGCAGCAATCGCTGCACGGCGAGTTCAGCATGGCCAACGATGGTTCATCTGCTGTCACCACCATCCGCTTCCCAAAACGAGTACTCACCTCCAACGCATAAATTGGTCAGCCCCGTTAAAATGTATTAAAATCCCCTTTGGCATTCGCTATTCGATATTCGTTATTTTAGGAGCCTCACCATGAAAAAACGCATCTTCTCCGGTATCCAACCGACCGGCAAAGTCCATATCGGCAATTATTTGGGCGCAATCAAACAGTGGGTAACCAATCAGGGCGACCATGACAACATCTACTGCATCGTTGACCTGCATGCTATCACCGTGCCGCAAGACCCCGCCGAACTGAAAGCGAGTATCCGCACGATGGCGGGACTGCTGTTCGCCGCCGGTATTGACCCCGAACAATCGGTGCTGTTTGTGCAATCTGCCATCCCCGCCCATTCCGAGCTGGCGTGGATTTTAAATTGCATCACCCCGATGGGTTGGATGGAGCGGATGACCCAATTTAAAGAAAAGGCGGGCAAAGACAGAGAGCGCGCCTCGGTGGGGCTGTTCGATTACCCCGCGCTGATGGCCTCGGACATTTTGCTGTATGACACGCATCTGGTTCCCGTTGGCGAAGACCAAAAGCAACATCTGGAACTGACCCGCGATATTGCCCAGCGTTTCAACCGGCAGTATGGCGAAACATTCGTTGTGCCGGAACCGATTATCCCCAAAATTGCGGCGCGGGTGATGGGGCTGGACGACCCCACCAAAAAGATGAGCAAAAGCGAACCGGGAAAATTCCACGCGGTATATATGCTGGATACGCCTGATGTCATCCTGAAAAAAGTGAAACGCGCCACCACCGATTCATTGCGCGACATTCGGTTTGATGAAAACCGGCCCGGCGTTTTTAATCTGTTGTCTATCTATCAGGCATTCACCGGCGAAACGGAAGCGGAAATCGAAGCGCATTTTGCCGGAAAAGGGTATGGCGATTTGAAGAAAGAACTGGCGGAAGTCATCATCGAAGGGTTGCGTCCCATTCAGGAACGGTATGCGAAATTTATCGCCGACCCGGCACAGTTGGATGCACTGCTGGCGCAAAGCGCCGATAAAGTCCGCCCCATCGCCGAAGCCACCATGAAACGGGTTCACCAGCGGATGGGGCTGGGTTGATGGCCGAGTTTTTCGGGGGCGAATGGCACGGCACGCCGTTTCAACTGTTCGGCACGGCGCATCTGGTTGGCATTGCCGTGCTGATTGCGGTCAATCTGTCGTTCATCGCCCTGCGCCGCCACCCGCGCCCTGCATTTCAACGTGCGTTCCGCATCGGGCTGGCGATATTGCTGCTGGTCAATGAAGCGGCGTGGCATCTGTGGAACATTCACATCGGCACGTGGAGCATTCAAACCATGCTGCCGCTGCATCTGTGCAGTGTGCTGATATTCGTTGCCGCCGCGATGCTTCTCACCAAAAATTACACGCTGTATGAATTTGTCTATTTTTTGGGCATCGGTGGGGCGTTACAGGGTTTCATCACTCCCGAAATCGGCAATTTCGGTTTTCCCCATTTTCTCTTTTTTCAGGCGTTGCTGTCGCACGGCAGTATCGTTACGGCGGGCATTTATATGACGGTCGTCGAGCGGTATCGCCCCACATGGCAATCGGTCAAACGGGTGGCAATCGTCACCAACATTTATATGGTGTTGGTCGGCATTGTCAATTGGGCTATCGGCAGCAATTATTTGTTCATCAATGGCAAGCCGCAAACCGCCAGTTTGATGGATTTTCTGGGGCCATGGCCATGGTATATTCTTGGTTTGGAAGCCATCGGGATGGTAATGTTTTTGGTGCTGTACGCGCCGTTTGCGGTGTCGGATTGGCGGGCAAGAGCAAAGTTGCAGAGTGACAGAATAGCAGGGTAGCAGGGTTGCAAATCTCGCGCCACGCATGACAAATGACCAATAATCAATCTCGAACAACCAATCTCATACTTTTGCTCGTGCTGTCAATTTTCGCGTGGGCGCCGTTGCTGCACCCCGCCTATTTTTTTCAGGCGCACGATGCGCGCCACAGCATTTTCTATCTGGTGGAATTCGACCAAACCCTGCGCGACGGTTTTCTGTGGCCGCGCTGGAGTCCCGATTTCGCATTCGGGTACGGCTATCCGCTGTTCAATTTGTATGCACCGCTGGCCATTTACGCCGCCGAAATCGTGCATCTGCTCGGCGTGAATATGATTTGGTCGGTGAAAACCATCTACATTTTGAGCACCATCGGCGCGGGGGTGGGCATGTACGGGTTCACCCGCCGTCTGTTCGGCGAAAACGCCGCGCTGGTGGCGGGGCTGGCATATATGTATGCCCCCTTTCATTTGGTGGAAATTTACGTGCGCAGCGCATACGCCGAATATGTGTCGCTGATGCTGCTGCCGCTGGTGCTGTGGGCGTTCACCGAGTTGATTGCCCGCCCGTCGCCGCGCCGAATGGCGATTGCCGGCGCAAGTTACGGCGTGCTGGCGCTGACACACCACAGCACGTTTTTCACGTTTACCCCGTTTCTGCTATTGTACATTTTCACGCTGATGGTCGGCACGGCGAAAACCAATTTGCGGGCGTGGGGACGGCAATTGCTGTTCAATGGCGGCGCGGGGGTGCTGGGCGTCGCGCTGGCTGGCATTTATATCGTGCCGGTGCTGCTGGAACAGAAGTACATCAAAATTGAACAGTGGACGAGCGGCAGTTACAATTTCGCCGAACATTTTGTGTACTTTTCGCAATTTTTATCGCCATTTTGGGGATACGGGTACGCCGGACCGGGACCTGTGGATTTTATGCCGTACCAAATCGGGATTGCCATTTTTGGGCTGGCGGTGGTCGGCACGGTAGCGCTGGCGGCTTTTTCCCCGCAGATGGGACATCGTGGCACGATGGTCATTTTTGTGGTGGCAACCCTCTTTTCCGTTTGGCTGATGTCGCCACTGGGTGAACCGCTGTGGCGCGCGTTGCCCATCGCCGCGCTGGTACAGTTTCCATGGCGATTGCTCATCATCACCATGCTGAGCGCGGCAGTGGTCATCGGCGGCGGTGTCGCCGCGCTGAAACTCGATGGCGCGCCGCTGATGCTGTCGGCGGTGGCGCTGGTGCTCGCCAGTTATGGCTACGCGCAACCGCAGTACACCCCCATCCCCGATTGGGCGGATACCCCGTTGGCGGTCATCAATTGGGATTCCGGTTCGATTGCCGACCGGGTGGGAATGGTCGCCGTGACGGATGAACAGCCAATCACCAGCCCGATGGAAGCGCAGTATCGCGCCGGAGAACCGCTATCGGTAGCGACGGTGCTTTCGGGCAACGCCACGGTAGAAACAATCCGGCACGGCGGCGCATCGGACACGGTGAAATTTCGCGGCGACGCGGCGACGGTTCAATTTTACACGTATGATTTTCCCGGCTGGCAGGTGAAAATCGACGGGCAACCCGTGCCCCACCGCCACGAGCCGCCATTCGGGCTGATAACGGTGGATGTGCCCGCCGGCGAACACACCGTTTCGCTGCGGATGGGAACCACGCCGCCGCGCACCATCGGCGGGCTGATGAGCCTGCTCGCGCTGGTAGCGATTGGCTATTGGTTGATTGGTGATTGGAGATTCGGCAGAAAACGATAGAGATAGCGATAGGGATAGAGAGAACTCGCAGATTCGCCCATTCGCTGATTGCTGACGGCTAACTTTAAACCTGAAACCTGAAACCTTGAACTTTGAACCAAAAACACCCCATGGAATGTACAAACTGTGGTGCTGAACTGAAAAGTGGTCAAACCCGATGCCCGGTGTGCGGGGCGGATGTGCCATCGCTGCACAAACAGCGGGTCTGTTTAAATTGCGGCACGCCCGCCGCCGAAGACGCCACCATCTGCCTGATGTGCGGCAATCCGATTGACGAAATTCCCGCCACCGCCGGAGGAATGGGTGCATCGTGGTGGGCGCTGCTACTGGGCGTTGCCGTCATCGGCGGGCTGGTGTATGGATTTTTCCGCCTGCGCCCGCTGTCGAACCCGATTGCCGCCGCACCGACCGCCGCACCGACACACATTTTCATCCCCCCCACCGGCACACCGACCCCCACCGCGACCGCCACCCTGCCCCCCACCGCGACCTTCACCCCCACCCCCACACCGACCCCCGCACCGCTGTATCACAAAATTCGCACGGGGGAAACGCTGGAATTCATCGCTAAAAAATACGGCGTCA
>JANTHQ010000009.1 GCA_024762375.1 Anaerolineaceae bacterium | reverse complement strand
GGGGAGAGCGAGGGGGCAGATGCCCCCTCGCTCTCTCTCACTCCCCCTTCCCCCACGGGGAAGGGGGGATACAGGGGGGATGGGGGAAACCGAGAGTATATGGTTTTCGCCCAAAATTTTTTCATTTCTGATTTTGTCAAATCTCGGACTGCGTAACGTGACTTAAAACTTTGGAATTGAAACCTGAAACCTCGAACTTTAAAGTTTAAACGCAATACGGAGGGAAATATATGCCCGGTTTGGTTGGGTTTGTAAAAAACATTTCAGCAGAACAATCGCAGCGGTTTTTGGCGGATATGGCGCGTGCACTGGAAAGTGCGCCCCGTTTTCACACCGAACTGCACGCCGGAGACGGTTTTGGGCTGGGACGGGTATCGCTGGGAATTGTGAATACCCAGCCGCAACCCGTATGGAACGCTGACCGCACGCTTTGTTTGGTGATGGAAGGCGAATTGTACAACGCCGCCGAAATGGCGCAACGGCTCGAGGGGCGTCCGCCTGCCGGTGATGCGGAATTGCTGCTGCGGCTGTTCGAGAAATTCGGCGAGACATTTGCTGCCGAACTGAACGGCGCATTTGTGGCAGCAATTTGGGATACCCGCACCCGAAAGATGACCATCGTCAATGACCGGATGGGACTCTATCCACTGTACTATGCCCATTTCAACGGCGAATTGCTTTTCGGTTCCGGCGTGCGGGCTCTGCTGGCTGACCGCACGCTCTCCCGCGATGTGGATTTGGTGGCAATCAGCGAGCTTCTGCGATTTGACCATGCCTTTAACGACCACACATTGCTAGAAAATGTGCATCTGTTGCCGCAGGCGTCGGTGCTCACCTTCAGCGGCGGGCAGATGACGATTCATCCGTATTGGACGTTGGAATATCCCCGACAGTACCGGTTGCAATCCGAGCAATCGCTCATCGAGCAGTTGAATCATCATTTGAGAAAAGCCATCAAACGGCAAGCCCCCGGCGATATTCCGGCGGGCATCCTGCTCAGTGGCGGGCTCGATTCGCGGGTGATTCTGGCGATGCTCCGCGATGGGGTGGTGGACGAATCGTTCCATACGTTCACGTGGGGTATGCCCGGTGCGGATGATGTGCGATTCGCCAAAGAGTTGGCGGCGAAAGTCGGCGCGCAGCATCACTATTTTGAATTGCGCCCGGATTGGCTGTTCGATATGGCGGAAGAGGGCGTGCGCGCCACCGATGGGCTGGGAAATGTCATCAATCTGCACGCGATGGCAACACTGAAAGAAGAAGCCGAGTTCGCCAAAATTATCTACAAAGGATTTATGGGCGATGCGATGTTCGGGTTTGCGCTGAAACGCCCATTTTGGGGCGATTATCCCCCCGAAGTGGAAGCCGATGTGCATTTGCAGGTGCACAATTCGCAAGGGGTGGTCTATTACACCCCCGCCGAAGAGCAACAATTGTACACCGATGCGTTTCGGCAGCGGGTGGGCACACAGGTGATGGATGAGTATATTGCCGGTATGCGGCGTGCCGGGACGACCCAACTGGCAAACCAGCGGCTCTATTTCGACCTGACCCAGCGCGTGCCGCGAATGACCATCAATGGCGTGGAAGTGGCTCGCAGCCGGACGATGGTTCGCTTGCCCTTTGCCGATAACGATTTGCTCGATTTTGCGCTCACCGTGCCGCCCGGTTTTCAGTTTGAGCGGCATTTGGTTCAGATGGCGTTTGTGCAAGCCTACCCACAATTGGCGCAAGTGCCGTTCACCGGCACGGGTTTACCGATGGTCGCCTGCGCTCGCGAAGTTCGCATTCGCGCTCAACGTTTGCTGCACTGGCATCTGAAAAAAATCGGGCTGGAAAAACTCGCCGGGGCAGAACGCCGACCATATAAAGATTACAACAACTGGTTCCGTACCGTGCTGCGCGGGTGGGTGGAAGATACGCTGCTCAGCCGGCGTGCGCTGGAGCGCGGATATTTTCAGCCGGAATTTGTCCGCAATTTGGTTTCGGAGCATATGGCCGGCGCAGACCACACCAGCCGGTTGGGCGCGCTGCTCACCATCGAATTGTGGCACAAACAGTTTATAGATTGAGATAGTACACGAAAAAAGTAGGGGCGGCTCGCGAGCCGCCCCTACAAAAATCTACTTTTGAGACAAAAAATAAACATCGAGATATAACCATGCGACTTGGTATTGCCATCGAAGAAACGTGGGATTTTCTCCACGAAATATACGCCGATTTGTCGGCACACCATCAAACCAGCCTTTTCAAACGGCGAGAAATCCATTTGCCGGTGCTGACCGGCAGAGTCAACGCTCGCCTTTTTCAGGGCGATATGCGGAAATTTATGCAGGCAAACGATGCCATCTTTTTTGAATGGGCAAGCGGTTTGCTGGCAACCGCCACCCGGCTGCCGAAAACGTGCGGCATCGTTACCCGATTGCACCGGTATGAAATGTACCAATGGGCAGACAAAATCAATTGGGATGCGGTGGATACCGTCATTTTGGTCAGTCAGGCAAAATACAACGAATTTGCCACCCGTTTCCCCGACCATATCGGCAAAGCGGTGGTCATCCCGGAGGCGGTTTCGCCGGAGCGATTTCGTTTCGTCCCGAAAAAATTCAGCGGCGACATCGGCATTTTGTGCCACCTGAAACCCCGCAAACGGGTGTATGAGTTGATTTTGGCGTTTTACGAACTTTCCAAACGCCGCAACGACCTGCATCTGCACATCGGTGGGGGAGAAGCCGCTGCATTCGGCGAATATGCCGAGGCATTGCGCGCGCTGGTCGAAAAATTGGGCTTGCAGGAAAAAATCACGTTTTACGGACACGTTTCCGACCCGGAAAGCTGGTATCCGAAAATAGATATTTACATTTCGAATGGCTATTCGGAGGGGTTGCAGGTGTCGCCGATGGAAGCGATGGCGACCGGCTGTTACGCGTTGTCGCATCATTGGGACGGCGCGGATGAATTGCTGCCGCCGGAAAATCTCTTTTTCTCCGAAGCCGAACTCATTGAGCGCATCGAACGCTACTGCGACCTTTCGGACGCGGAACGGGATGCCGAGCGCGAAAAGATGCGCGCCCGTGTCGTCGAGAAATTCAATGTGGACAAAACGAAAGTGCAAATCCGCCAACTGATTGAATCGGCGGCAGAGCGGTATGCCAAATGAAAATCGGTTATATTATGCAACAGGGCGTGGAAATTCGCCGCCCACCGTTCAACGGTCCGGCGAACCATGTGCGCCACATCGTGGAAGAATTTGAGCGAGCGGGGCATCAGGTGCGGGTGGTGGTGCGGCTGGATGGCATCATCTGGCAATCGGACAACCTGCGCGATTTTTCGCCGGTGGGTGCAACCGGGCTGGATTCCGGCTTGCCCCGTTTGGCGGAACGCGCTGTGCGGCGAATGCAATCGGCGCTGGGGTTGCCGTATTTCGATTTTTTTGAAAGTATGCGGTTCGCGCTGGCATGCCGCAAAACGCTGGCAGGGTTCGATGTGCTGTATGAGCGCATCGGCTGGCCCCATTTCGGCGGGGCGATTGCTGCACGGCTGATGCGCATCCCGCTGGTGCTGGAAGATAATGGCGACCCGCTGCACGATTTGGAATCGAAAGGGGAAGCGCCGACCGGCATTCAGCGAAAAATTTCGCTGATGATGATGCGCTGGGGTATCCGGCAGGCGGCACACATCGTTTCCACCGGCGAAGGCTGGCGGCAGCAGTTTATCAATCGCTGGCGCGTGCCACCGGAAAAAGTATCGGCGGTGGAAAACGGAACCACACTGGTGCAGGTTCAACAGCGCGAAAATCTACGCTCGTTTCGACCGGAAAAGCCGGATGAACCCGTCACGGTGGTGTATGTCGGCGGATTTTACCCGTGGCACGGCATTCCGGTGCTGTTGCCCGCGTTTGCCCGCGCGCTGGAAAAAGGCGTTCACGCCCGATTGCTGCTGATTGGCGCGGGCGACGGGCTGGCAGAGGCACAGCAACTGACCGTGGATTTGGGCATCGAGCAATCGGTGACATTCGCCGGGCATCGCAGCCCCGCCGAATTTGCGCCGATGCTGGCGCAAGCGGATATCGGCGTGTCGCCATACTGTGGCTGGAAAGAATTTTCGGGGTTGAAAATTCTGGATTACAAAGCGTCGGGCTTGCCGACCATCGCATCGGGCGAAAACGGGCAGCCACCGACAGTCTCGGATGGCAAAACGGGACTCATCGTTCCCCCCTGTGATGAAGATGCGTTGTGTGACGCCATCATCCGGTTGAGCAATGACCATCGCCTGCGGCGGCAGATGGGGCAGGCGGCACGACTGGAAGCCGAAAAGATGCACGGCTGGAATCACACCGCAGCGGCGCTGGAAGAAATTTTCGCCGGGGTAGCAAAGTAACCTCAGTTCGGAGTTTCTGTCATTCCGGAAATTCGCGCAGCGAATTGTCCGGAATCCACAGCAAAAAACAGTGGATTCCCGCCTTCGCGGGAATGACATACCAAAAATCTTTGAGAAATAACTATATTTTCTTTTTCCGGTAGAAACTCTGAACTGACGTTATTATGAATAACCAATCTCCAATAACCAATCCCTAATTTGCAGAATTGAGGAAATTTAATGGAAAAAGGACTGGTCAGCGTGATGATGCCCGCATACAATGCGGCGCAATTCATCGCCGAAGCGATTGAAAGCGTGCTGGCGCAAACATATTCCCGGTGGGAACTGCTGGTGGTCAATGACGGTTCCACCGATGAGACCGCCGAGATTGTGGCGCGATACACCGACCCGCGCATAAAACTCATCCACAAAGAAAATGGCGGCGAAGCGTCGGCGCGGAATGTGGCGCTCGACCACAGCACCGGCGAGTTCATCGCCTATTTGGATGCCGATGATGCCTACTTGCCGCACCATCTGTCGGTGCTGGTGGAATATCTGCAATCGCACCCCGACCGCGATGCGGTGTACACCGACGGCTTCCATTTTGACCCGACCGGCAAACGATTGCAGCCCCTTTCCGCCCGGCGACGGGGCCCGTTCGAAGGGCGCATTTTCGAGGAAGTGGTGCGCGCCTCCGATGTTTTCGGACCGCCGTTGTGCGTGATGCTGCGCCATCAGTTGGTGGCCGAGCATCACCTGCGATACGATACTCGCATCGTCATCGGTCCCGATTGGGACTTTTTCGTCCGCTTTGCCGACCTCGGCACGTTTGGGTATGTGGATGACCGCACCTGTCTGTACCGCATTCACGAAACGAATATCTCGGTGCAGGTGGGCATGCAGCGGCGTGCGGGCTATCTGGCAATCTGCCGCGAAAATGCCATCAAAATGCCGAATTTCGACACACTTTCGGCAGAAACGCGCACCGCAGTTTTTTACGATTTGCTCATTGAGCTTTTGGCGGGTCAGCCGGAAAAACAGAATGATGTGACTCAATGGGCACAATTTCAGGCTTTGCCTGCCGCCGAACAAGCCCGGTTGCTGCGTTTGCTGGCGAGTCAATCGCTGCTGGCGGAAAACGGGCAATCGGAATTGACTGCTCAATGGCTGGCCGAATCGCGCCGTCTCAACCCTGCTGACAAACGCGGCGCGGTGCTGGCGGCGTTGTATCGCGTCCACCCTGCGGTGGGGCGTCTCTTCCTCCGCGCGCGAAATTTCTTTTCCCCACAAGTGAAGCAAACGTCTCCACTGGGTGACATAAAATAATTGAGATAATAATAACAATTTAAATTTTGGCGTGGAATCGCAAACTGAGTATACTACCCTCTGTGCACTGTCGCATCGCATGGCGGGTTTTTTTATGGAACGGATTCTTGCTAGCCCACATGCCGATACTTTTCTCCCCCCATGCCACTTTTTCATTCATTTATTTTCATTTATTTTTGGAGGCCTTATATGCGTACAAAACCCATTTATCATTTGTTAGAATTGATCCGTTCGTTTGTCGGAAACAGGAAACTTATCGGTGGAACAATCGTTGTGGCTTTGCTTCTTCTCCAAAGCCACAATCTTTTTTTGGGGGTAACAGCGCAGTCGCCCGCCGATGAACCTGTGTCGCCGCTGGAACAAACCGCGCCGTCTCAAGCACTTATTACCGTTGACCATAATTCCATCGCGCTGTTTGACCAGATTCCCGAGCAGTATCTCCAAGCCGCCGCCGGTTTGGATATGCTTTTCATCGACCGTTCGGTGGGCGGCAACATCAACGAAGGTTTGGAATGTCTGCAATATGAATCCGACGAAGCCGCGCCCAGCCGCTGCAAGCGCAACCACACCGATTCCCGGTATGTGGTTGACCCCAGTGTGATGAATTGGTATCACCCCGGTGGTTATGATCGCAGCAATTGGGATTTTCTGTATTGGGATGAACTGCCGGTATCCGGTTGCACCGATTGGAGCGAGAAAACGGCGTGTTTCATCGACTATATGCAAGGCGGTGCCATCAACAATTACGACGTGGTTTCGTATCAGTTCAGCTATCTGCTTGTTGATACCGGGTCTTCAATAGAAGATCAACCGGGTGGTTTCTTTTGGGATAATCCGAGCCGGACTGATGTGTATGACCAGGAAGCATTGGAAGCGCAATATCCCAACAAAACATTTATCTACTGGACAACTAGTTTGGCACGCGGTATTGGTACGGAAGAAGCAGAGATTTTCAACCAGCAAACCCGTCAATATGCCAACGACCACGGGAAAATCTTGTTCGATGTGGCAGACATTCTGTCGCACGACCCGGATGGCAACCCCTGTTACGACAATCGTGACGGTGTACCCTATGGTTCCGAAAATCATCCGGATGATGGCTTGAACCTGCCGGCCATTTGCCCTCATTACACCACAGAAGTGGAAGGTGGCCACTTGGGTAGCGCATCAGCGGGGATGATACGTGTTGCACAAGGGTTTTGGGTGCTGATGGCACAAATTGCCGGATGGGACCCCGGCACAACCACACCCACCCTGCCGCGCGTGCAATCGATTTCACCGGCGAATGGTGCGGTCGATGTGGCGGTGGATGCCCCGGTGGTCATCAATTTCAGCGAGGCGATGAACACCGCCAGCGTAACATACAGCGTTTCGCCGAACCCCGGCGGTGTCACACCGACATGGAATGGCGCGGGCACGCAATTGACGCTGGCACACAATAATTTCTCATTTTTGACCGATTACACGGTGAGCGTCACCGGCGGTACAGATTTGGACGGCAACGGGCTGGAAAATGCGCCGTTCAATGCATCGTTTACCACCGAATCCCCGCGTGCAGATTTGAGCATTACCATGACAACGAGTGGTGTATTTGTTTCACCGGGCGATGAGGTGACGTTTACGCTGGCTGTTGCCAATGCCGGGCCGGAATCTCCCGTATCGGCGACTGTGGTTGACCGGATATCTCCGATGGGAGGTATCAGTGCAATTACCAGCATCCCCTCAAACTGTCAGGTTGATGCAGGCAGTGGGTCACTCGCCACGGGTGTAATTACCTGCACAAATATTGACTTGGTTGCCGGCGCAGCCCCAACCCAGCTCGAAATTTCTGTGCAACTGGCCGGAAACTACACCGGGACATTGACCAGCGCAGCATCTGTATCTATTGAAG
This sequence comes from Anaerolineaceae bacterium, assembly GCA_024762375.1. Classification (GTDB taxonomy): domain Bacteria; phylum Chloroflexota; class Anaerolineae; order 4572-78; family 4572-78; genus JANTHQ01. The sequence goes on along the minus strand of JANTHQ010000009.1, from coordinate 8,575 downwards.
GGTCGGGCATTGTTGATGCGCCTTCCAATAATTCGGCTTTGGCACTGATAAACCCACTTCAGTTCTTCCTGCCACTGATAATGCGATAGGCAACAAATAACGCGACAGTGCACCGAAAACGCCATTTGGTTTCGACCGAGTGGCGTTTTTTTTTTGCGCAAATGGAGCACCAGAGGCGCGACATAACATTTCTTGAAATTTTCTAACTATTTTCTAGCTTTTTTCTCACAGCTTTACCACAAAAAATTGTTAGACTACTTACATTCGGAATAGAGAATGACATATTGATATGGGGAGACAATTAAAGTATGAAAAATTCATTTGATTACATCATCATCGGTGCCGGTCCGGCAGGTTTACAGTTAGGATATTTCCTTCAAAAGAATAACCGCGATTATTTGATTTTAGACAAAGCCACCAAACCCGGTTCGTTTTTTATGAGCATGCCTCGACACAGAACGTTGATTTCGGTGAATAAAGTCCATATTGGCACCGATGACCCGGTGGCGCGGTTGCGTTGGGATTGGAACTCGTTGATTACCGATGATGAATCGTTGCAATTCAAAAACTATTCCGAAAAGTATTTTCCGCCGGCAGATATGCTGGTGAAATACCTGGCCGATTTTGCGGCAAAATACAATCTGAACATCAAATATGGCACGAAAGTCACCAGTATCAGCAAACCGGATGGAGAATTTGTTATCCATACCGCAGATGGCGATACTTTTTCGGCAAAACGGCTGGTCATTGCAACCGGCATTTCAAAACCATACATCCCCGATATTCCCGGTGCGGAATTGTGCGAAAACTATGTAAACCACAGTATCAACCCGCAGGATTATATCAACAAACGAGTGTTGATTGTGGGAAAAGGTAATTCTGCGTTTGAAACCGCTGATAATTTGATAGAAACTACGGCTGCAATCCACATTGTCAGCCCGGAATCTGTAAAATTTGCTTGGCAAACGCACTATGTGGGCAACTTGCGCGCCGTAAACAACAATTTTTTAGACACATACCAGTTGAAATCACAAAACACGGTGATTGATGCCACCGTTGAGAAAATCGAAAAAGAAGATGGTAAATATCGGGTGCAGTTGGCCTACTCGCACGCGAAGGGGCAAAAAGCAATTGTTGAATATGACCATGTAATTTTCTGCACCGGCTTTCGTTTCGACCCGACTGTTTTTGGCGACGAACTGATGCCGGAACTGGCGCACGATGGGCGATTGCCGGCCCAAACATCCGAGTGGGAATCGGCCAATATCCCCGATTTGTATTATGCCGGTGTGTTGATGGCCGCCTGCGATTACAAAAAAACAATGTCGGCGTTCATTCATGGGTTCCGCCATAATGTCGAAGCTTTGAGCAATGTTTTGGAAGTGAAATATCACGGGCAGGAATGGCCGCATGAAACTATTCCCGCTACCCCAAAAGCCCTCACCGACAAAGTGATTGACCGTGTCAATCGCGCGCCGGAAATGTTCCTTCAACCCGGATTTTTGTGCGACGTGATGGTGGTAAATGAAGAATCGCAGACGGCAGACTACTTTAACGGCGTACGGATGCATTATGTGATGGACAGTCATTTCAGCCAGAATAACCATTATTACACCATCAGTTTGGAATACGGCCATTTTTTGGGCGACCCATTCAGCGTTGAGCGTGACCCCGACCCCGAAGCCGCTGTAGATGCAGCGTATCTGCATCCCGTCATTCGGCATTACAGTTTCGGTCAACTTGTTAGCGAGCACCACATTCATGATGATTTGGAAAGTCAGTGGTATAAAGAAATTTATGTGTCGCCCGCGCTGGCCTATTTTGAACAACAGTTGAATCCGCAATCGGCAATGACGATGAATGCAGTTGCGAAATAAATTGCCATTACGCTCAATTGCCCAAAGGACACGCTGAAAATGCGCATCGCACTCTACCATAACCTGCCTTCGGGCGGGGCGAAACGAACACTCACCGAGGCAACCAAGCGACTGGCGGCAAACCATCATATCGATGTTTTTACGCTTGGCAGTGCCAACCACGAATTTGCGGATGTTCGGCCGTTTGTCAGTGCGCATCACATATTTCCTTTTCAACCCAGACAACTTTTTGAATCACCATTCGGGCGGTTGAACCAACTGGTACGGCTACTCGATTTGAAAACCTTAACAAAAGTGACACGCAAAATTGCTGCAGCGATTGACCGAGGTGGTTACGATGTTGTGTTGGCACACCCCTGCCGGTTCGAAAAAAGCCCGTCAATTTTAACATTTGCCCAAACGCCGACAGTGTATTATTGCCACGAGCCGCTTCGCCATTTGTATGAACCCGCCCCGTTTCGCCCATATGATGATGTCGCCAGCGCGCGCCGTCAGTGGCTCAATCGTATCGACCCGCTGCCGCCACTATATTTTAACACGCTAAAGCAGATTGACCGTCGCAACACCCGCAATGCCGATACCGTGCTGGTCAATTCGGAATTCATTCGTGCCAGCGTGCGCCAAATTTACGGCGTGGAAGCCACCGTCAGTTATCACGGTATTGATGCGGACGAATTTCATCCGATGGCGTTGGAGAAACAGAATTTCGTGCTGTCGGTGGGTTCGCTGACGCCGTTAAAGGGGTATGATTTTCTCATCGAATCGATGGCAAAATTACCCGCTGCCGGTCGCCCGACGCTGGTCATCGTCAGTAACTTTCAAAATCCGCCCGAAAAACAATTTTTGCAGCAACTGGCGGAAAAACTGAATGTGGCTGTCGATTTTTTGACCAATATTAGCGATGCGGCATTGGTGGAACTTTACAATCGGGCGAGAGTGGCCGTGTATGCGCCATTGCGCGAGCCGTTTGGACTGGTTCCGCTGGAAGCGATGGCTTGTGGTACGCCGGTTGTCGCCGTGCGCGAAGGGGGCATCCCCGAAACGGTCATTCACGGGTACACCGGCACGCTCGTACCGCGAGATGCGGCACAATTTGCCGATGCTATCACCGCACTGTTGGAAAATCCGGCAATGGCGGCAGAATACGGCAGAAACGGACGCGCGCACGTGCTGGAAAACTGGACGTGGGAACGGGCGGCTCACACGCTGGAAACACATCTGGCCGCGACATGCCGTGCAAAAGCCGATATCGCGATGGTATAGAAACCGATGGCTTCGATGGTGGCAAAAGTAAAGCAGATTCGCAATGAATGGTATCCGTGGTTGCGAGAACTGCCGGTCGAAATTCCGCTTCTGACCGGACATCGTCAATACACACCGTTCATCATTTTGGGACGGTCGCGGGTTGGCTCGAATTTTCTGCGCGGATTGTTGAACGCTCACAGCCAAATCACAGCATTCGGTGAAATTTTTCGGGATGTGACCGATACCGATTGGGACCACATGGGCTATTTCCAATCGCCGCAAACGGTTGCCGCACTGCAAAACGAACCGGCGGCATTTTTGCAAAAAAAACTTTTTGGCAGGTTTCCACGGTACATTCGAGCGGTGGGCTTCAAAATTTTTTACTATCACGCCCCGAACAGCGGCGTGTGGGAATATCTTCAGGCCGATACTGCTATCCGCGTCATTCATTTGAAGCGACGGAATATTCTGAAAACGCATCTTTCGCGAAAAAGAGCCGCTGCGACCGACCTTTGGGTGAAAACATCGCAGCAGCAAGAACGGCAGACAACTTTTACACTGGATTATGATGACTGTTTGCGCGATTTTACCCGCACCCGACGGTGGGAAAAGGCATTCGACACGCAGTTCCAATCGCATCCGGTGCTGGAAATTTTTTACGAAGATTTAGTGGCAGACCGCGCTCGCGAAATGCGCCGCGTCGAACAATTTTTGAACGTTGATTTTGAGGAAGTTCAACCCACCACCCGCAAACAATCGAAAGCCAAACTGTCAGCGGTCATCCGCAATTACGATGACCTGAAACAGAAATTTGCCGGATCGGAATGGGAAAGTTTTTTTGAAGATTGATACAAAACAGGAGCACATATCTATGGATTTTTCTTGGTCTGATGAACAACTGACATACCGGAATGCAGTGATTGAGTTTGCCCGCAAAGAATTGAGTTATGATGTAATGGCGCTCGACCGGGATGACCAGTTTCCACACGATGCTTGGAAAAAATGCGCCAACTTCGGCATTCAAGGCTTGCCTTTCCCCGAAGAATATGGCGGCGCAGAGGCCGACATTATGACCACAATGCTCACAATGGAAGGACTGGGGTATGGCTGCCGCGACAACGGGTTGATTTTTGCGATGAATGCTCAAATGTGGAGCGTACAAATGCCCATCCTGTCGTTTGGAACGGACGAGCAAAAGCAAAAATATCTGCCCGGTATGTGCCGCGGCGACATTATCGGCGCGCACGGTATGAGCGAACCCGATTCCGGTTCGGATGCATACAGCCTGCGCACCCGCGCCGAGCGTGTGGATGGCGGATATGTGCTCAATGGCAGCAAAACGTTCGTCACCAATGCCCCTGTGGCAGATGTGGCGCTGGTTTTTGCCTCGGTTAATCCTGCGCGAAAAATGTGGGGCATTACCGGTTTTTTGGTGGAAAAGGGCACGCCCGGCTTCACCATCGGCAAACCGATTGACAAAATGGGGCTGCGCACCGCACCGATGGCGGAACTGATTTTTGAAGATTGTTTCATTCCCGAAGAAAACCGGTTGGGGCCGGAAGGCGCAGGTTCAAACATTTTCAACGATTCGATGGAATGGGAGCGCAGCTGCATTCTCGGCAGTCATGTCGGCGCGATGGAACGCCAAATTGAAGAAGCCGTACAATATGCAAACGAGCGCGAGCAATTCGGGCAGTCTATCGGCAAATTTCAATCGGTCGCGAATCGCATTGTGGACATGAAAGTGCGGTTGGAAACTGCTCGACTGCTGCTGTATAAAGTGGCGTGGCTCAAAAAACAGGGCAAACCGGCAGTGATGGAAGCCGCGCTGGCAAAACTATATCTCAGCGAAAGTTTTGTCCAATCCGGCCTGGATGCCATTCGAACCTATGGCGGCTACGGTTATATGACTGAATTTGAAGTCGAACGCAATCTGCGCGATGCCGTCGGTGGCATGCTATATTCCGGAACATCCGATATCCAGCGCAACATCATCGCCCGATTGATGGGGCTGTAATACAGGCAGATAAATTCGCCTTGGACAAAAAGGGGTAAAAACTGATGGTTTATTTATTACACCAGGCTGTAGATAACGCGGCAGAAAAATTTCCAGAAAATGAAGCAGTACGCTTTTCCGGACGCAGTTTAACGTATGCCGAACTGAAACAGCGCACCGACCGACTGGCGGCTGTGTTGATTGAACGCGGGGTCTCTCGCGGCGACCGGGTGGGCATTTATTTGAAAAAAAGCCTGGAATCGATTGTGGCAATTTATGGCATTTTGAAGGCCGGCGCGGCATATGTGCCGCTGGATCCCTTTGCACCCACCGCTCGATTAAGTTTTGTTTTGCGCGACTGTGATGTGCATCATCTAATCACCACCGATGACCAAATGCCGTTTGTGGTAGAAATGATGGAGCAGGGCGCAGAACTGGAACATCTGATTGGTGTCTCGTCAGAAAATGCCGCGCTTGCAGAAGCCATCGCATGGGAAGAGGTATACGCCACTCCGGTAGATTCGTTGCCCAATGTTGGCACGATTGAACAGGATTTGGCGTACATTTTGTACACATCCGGCTCTACCGGCGACCCCAAAGGCATTATGCACACCCATCGCAGCGGGTTGAGTTTTGCGCAGTGGGCCGCCGAAACCTACGGGCTTCAACCGGAAGACAGATTGAGCAACCATGCCCCGCTGCATTTCGACCTGTCAACGTTCGATATTTTTGCGGCATCGCTTGCCGGCGCAACCACCGTCGTCATCCCCGAACCGTTGACCAAATTCCCGGCGAGTTTATCGCGGCTAATTGAAAGCGAGAAAATCACCGTTTGGTATTCGGTGCCGTTTGCACTCATTCAAATGCTGCTGCGGGGCGGTATCGAACAGCGAGATTTCAGTTCGCTGCGATGGCTCTTGTTCGCCGGAGAAGTTTTCCCGACCAAACATTTGCGGCAGTTGATGTCGAAATTGCCGAACGTGAAATTCAGCAATCTGTATGGCCCCACCGAAACAAACGTCTGCACATATTATCATGTCGAAACGCTGCCGGATACAGATGAGCCAATCCCCATCGGTATTGTGTGCGAAAATGCCGAAGCGCTGGTGGTCGATGCCGATGACCAACCGGTCTCTCGCGGCGAAGTGGGTGAACTGCTCATCCGTGGCCCGATTGTGATGCGCGGTTACTGGGCGCAACCGGAAAAAACCGAGCGCGGGTTTTTCAAGCGGAAAGTGTTCGATTATCTCGAAGATATTTTCTACCGCACGGGCGATTTGGTCCAACAGCAAGAAGACGGCAACTTTAAATATCTGGGGCGGAAAGACCATCAAATCAAAACACGCGGCTACCGGGTTGAACTGGGCGAAATTGAAACCGCACTGGTCTCGTATGAACTGGTGGAAGAAGCTGCCGTATATCCCATTCCCGACGGGCAGGGCAGCAATTTGATTGAAGCGGCGATTACCGTCAAAAACGGCGCTGATATTTCCATTGAGCAATTGGAAGAACATATTGCCAAACGACTGCCGTCATACGCCATGCCGGCGAATATTATCATCACCGACAGTTTTCCGCGCACATCGACCGGCAAAATTAATCGCCGTGAACTACAATCTCAAGCGTTGGCACAAACCGAAGGTTTGTAAAAATAACAATCTAAATTACAGGAGAAAAAATGGACACGCAAGCAATTTTAATGGATTACATCAAAAAAGAATTGATGAAGGGCCGCAATGTTGACATTTCCCCGTCAGATGATCTGCTCGGCTCCGGTATTATCGATTCACTCGGAATTTTGCAACTCGTATCGTTCATCGAAGAACGGTTCAACTTTCAGGTTCCGGATGAAGATGTGGTATTCGAAAACTTTTTCAGTGTTGAAGCACTGACCAATTATCTTAAAAACGCACAAGCGGCAGCGTAGTCTTCCGGCAAACGCGGCGCACGCCACAAACATCTGCCCGCACACCACATTGGACATGGTATGATTCGACGATTACTGATACTCAACGGACTGGCTATTTTGGGTGTGATTCTTTTTCACTCATCGGGCTGGGGATTTGTGGCGATGTTCGCGTGGGTGCACCGTTATATGCCGGCCACCACCGATACTTTCGCGCAAGCCGGTGGCACGGCATATTACGCCTTCCGGCTGATTGAGCAGTTGATTGTGGTCAGCATCCCCGCGTTTTTGTTCGTTTCCGGGTTTTTTATCGCATTTGCCACCGGGCGGACGCATAAAACGGTTGGCTGGAACATTGTCGGCGCCAGAATAAAAAATCTGCTGATACCGTATCTGTTGTGGTCACTGCTGGCTTTTGCGATGGGAATGGTTTTGGATGGCCGCAGACTCTCGCCGCTGGCATACGTTCAATTATTGTTGACCGGCGGAGCCACCCCGGCATACTACTATGTGATTCTTTTGTGTCAGTTTTATCTTTTTTCACCGTTTTTGGTGCCGTTGGCAAAAAAACATTGGGTGCTTCTGTTATCGGTGGCGCTGGTATTGCAATTGGCGGTGCAGATTTTACAGTACCCGGTTATCTTGGGGCTCGATGTGCCGTCAGGGATGCAGCCGTTTGTGGATAGAGTGCCGAAATGGTTTTTCGCGACGCGGGCATTTTGGTTCACGCTGGGGGTGGTGTTCGGGTTCCATCTGAAAACACTGAAAGCGTGGATAACCCGCTACAAATGGGTGTGGCTCGGGCTGACGGTGGTCACGTATGTGCTGGGTGTCATCGAATGGGAAATGTATATCAAATGGTCGGGGCACATTGGTATGGCACATCGGGAAACATTGCTGGATAACGTCTTTTCGATTGCGTTTATTTTCGCGTTTTTCGCGTTTGCCAACGTGTCCATCCTGTGGTCGAAACAACTGGGGTGGTTGGGCGGCAAGTCATTCGGTATTTATATGGCGCACGTTCCGGTGATGGAAGTTACCGCCCGCGCTATTTACCACCTTGCCCCGTGGTTGCTGGCATACCAAATTTTGTTCCAGCCGATACTTATTGTGCTGGGGCTGGGTATTCCGTTGTTGCTCATCGTGTTGATGGAGAGATCTCCGGCACGGCGATATTATCAATATGTGTTTGGTTAAAAATTAATAGGAGTGAAAAGCATGACAGATGTAATTATTATTGGTGGCGGGCCTGCAGGGTCTGCATTGGGGAGCTATCTTTCGCTTGCCGGAATTGATAATGTGATATTTGAAGCCGGGATGCACCCCCGCCCGCATGTTGGTGAGTCGTTGGTGACATCCACAACCCGCGTTTTTCAGGATATCGGGTTTTTGGAAACTATGGAACGCGAAGGCTTTGTGAAAAAGTTCGGGGCCTCGTGGCACGCACCCACCGGCAGAGAATTTTCCATTGAATTCCGCGAATTTCCACAACCGGGCATCAATCAGGAATATACCTACCATGTCGACCGCAGTAAATTCGATTTGCTGTTA
>JANTHQ010000008.1 GCA_024762375.1 Anaerolineaceae bacterium | reverse complement strand
CGCATTCCACCGGCATTCACGCGTTACTCGCCCCACCGCGCCCAGAAATGGCCGATTTGGTGACACCCGCAGCACTTTCAAAAATTCTCGAGAAACTTCAGCAAATGTATGATCTAATAGTGATAGATATGTACAGCTCGCTGCACGACACCGTCATCACCGCGCTGGATGTCTCGGATTTAATTGTGCTGGTCACTACCCCGGAAATCCCGGCCATCAAAAGTGCCCGCCTCTTTTTCGAAGTCACCGAAGCATTGGAATATCCGCGGGAGAAAACGCATCTGGTTTTGAACAAAGCCAACCCGCGCATCGGCATCCGAGCCGAAGATATTCAGTCGAGCATCAAATACACCGTGCAAGCGCAATTTCCGCTTGATGAAGCGACTTCAGTACAGGCAGTAAACGCCGGTATTCCGTATGTCGTCGGTCAAAGCAACACTGAACTGGCAAAATCGGTAATGGGCTACGCGCAAAAAGTTTACAAACTCATCACTCAACCGGCCGAGTAGCCAATTGCCCACCTCCAATCAGGAGTGAAATATGTCATTATTAAAACGTATTGAGAAAAACCAAAACCCCGCATCACAATCATCCCGGCTAGAAGAATTGCACGCCCGGCGTGCCCCATCGGTGCGGCAGAGCCAAAACACCATGTCCTCCATCAAAGAGCGCATCCAAGACAAACTGCTCGCCGAACTTGACCCGCAAATGGACATTACCAAAACCGATGAGATTCGGCGCACCATGGAGGAAATGTTCAACCAAATCCTCTCTACCGAAGCCATTATTCTCAGTCGTTCAGAACGCCAACGGCTTTTTGAGCAGATTGCCGCCGAAATTTTGGGGTTCGGCCCGCTGGAACCACTGCTGGCAGACGACACCATTTCAGAAATTATGGTTAATGGCCCTAACCACATTTTTGTGGAGAAAAAGGGGAAACTGGTAAAAACCAACCTTAATTTTGAAAGCGACGACCACGTTTTGCGCATCATCGACCGCATCGTGTCGCCATTGGGCCGCCGCATTGACGAAGCGCAACCGCTGGTTGACGCCCGTCTGCCCGACGGCTCGCGTGTGAACGCCATCATTCCGCCTTTGGCGCTGAATGGGCCCACACTGACCATCCGAAAATTCTCGAAAACCCCGCTCACCATCGAAAATCTTATCCAATTTGGCTCTATCACACCGGAAGCCGCCGAGTTTTTGCGTGCCTGCGTGTTGGCTCGAACCAACATTGTCGTTTCGGGTGGTACCGGCGCCGGGAAAACCACGCTGCTCAACATCTGTTCGAATTTCATTCCTGACGACGAGCGCATTGTGACCATCGAAAATGCGGCTGAATTGCAACTCGCCAAAGAACACGTGGTAACGCTTGAATCTCGCCCGCCAAATATTGAAGGCAAAGGCGAAGTTTCCATTCGAGAGTTGGTCATCAACAGCTTGCGCATGCGCCCCGACCGAATTGTTGTCGGGGAATGTCGCGGTGGCGAAGCGCTGGACATGCTGCAGGCAATGAACACCGGTCACGATGGTAGTTTGACAACCGCTCACGCCAACTCCCCGCGCGATGCCATCGCCCGTTTGGAAACGATGTGCCTGATGGCGGGAATGGATTTACCCGTCCGCGCCATTCGCGAGCAGGTCGCGTCGGCGGTGGATGTCATCGTACAGCAAGCCCGCATGCGCGACGGGTCGCGGAAAATTGTAGCCATCACCGAAGTACAAGGTATGGAAGGGGATGTTGTGGTACTTTCTGATATTTTCGTGTTCGAGCAGCAGGGTTTCGAAGGCGGAAAAGTTATCGGGCGGTTAAAACCAACCGGATTGCGCCCCAAATTTATGGACAAAATCGAAGATGCGGGCATCCAACTGCCACCCAATATTTTTGGTGCGCGCGGTAGGTTCTAAACAGGGGGAAGACGATGGACCCAACCATTATAGCATTGGGCATTTTGCTGCTGGCCGGCATCGGCATGTTAATTTACGCGCTGGTCGGTCGCTCGGGTGCCGATAAAACCACCCGCGACCGCTTGGACCAGTATGTCGGTGATTTCGGCAAACTAGACACAGCCGATACGCCAAAAGACGAGAAACGCGGTGCAGCCAAATTTACCAAACCGATCGATGAAGCCATCGAATCACAAGGGTTTGTGCAGAACATTCAAGTGCAACTGGCCCAAGCAAACCTGCGCATCACCCCCACCGAATATATGCTTCTGATATTTGTCAGCATCATTTCCACCGGAGCATTGGCATTTTTAATCTATCGCAATATGCCAATGACACTCGCCGGAGCCGTGCTCGGATTTTTCTTGCCCCGTTTCTATCTCGGGTCGCGCAAGCGAAAACGCCTCAAAATGTTCAACGACCAACTGGGCGATGCCATCAACCTGATGGCCAACGGATTGCGCTCCGGCTATTCCATTTTGCAGGCGATGGACAGCGTCGGGACGGAAATGCCAGACCCCATCGCCGAAGAATTTCAGCGCGTCGTGCGCGAAGTTCAATTGGGCGTCTCTACCGAGCGGGCGATGAACAACATGGTGCGCCGCATCCCCAGCGATGACCTTGATTTGATGGTGACCGCCATCAATATTCAGCACGAAGTCGGCGGGAATTTGGCGGAAATTCTGGAAGTCATCTCTTTCGTTATCCGCGAACGGGTGCGCATCGCCGGCGAGATAAAAACGCTCACCGCGCAGGGTATGCTCAGCGGGTATATTATTTCGCTGCTGCCAATCATCCTCAGTCTGTTGCTATACGCAATGAATCACGAATATATGGGGCGTATGTTCCTGCCGTGTTCAACCGGCGGCCCCACCAGTTGTGCGGCTCAACCGTGTGGCTGGATAATGAGCGGTGTCGGCTTAATTTTAATCATCATCGGTTTCGTGGCCATTCAAAAAGTGGTTCGGATTGATATTTAACCTAACCGGAGAAAATTGACCATGGTCTTAACACCCACTATTTTAATCATCGGGGGTATAGTTATTGTCGGCGCGATAATCTTAATTATTATCGGCGCAATTTACCTGCCCAGAGCCGCATCTGCCGATGTGCAATTGCGATTGGAAGAATATGCCAGCCGCAGCACCCCGGTAACGCTTGAAGAAATAGAAATGTCGCAGCCGTTCTCCGAGCGGGTCATCATTCCATTTTTACACAAAGTTGCCAACATATTTGCCCAAATGACACCCCAGCAATCTCGAGAAAAGGTTCGGCGAAATTTAGAGCTGGCCGGTCGCCCCGTTAAAAGTCCCGAAGTTTTTATGGGCATAAAAATTGCCACTGCTATTGGGTTGGGGCTTTTTGCATTTTTACTGCTGAGTGTTGCCAAACAACCGGCAACCTACCGTCTATTGTTCAGCGCCATTAGCGCCATCATCGGGTATATTTTGCCGGGGGTATGGCTCGGTAGCAAAATCAGACAGCGACAAGATGAAATCATCAAATCACTGCCGGATGCGCTGGATTTGCTGGTCATCTGCGTGGAAGCCGGGTTGGGGTTTGAGGGCGCTATGGCAAAAGTAGCCGAAAAATGGGACAACGAACTGGCACAGGCATTCGCCCGTGTTCTGCAAGAAATTCGGCTGGGAAAATTGCGGATTGATGCCCTGCGCGAGATGGAAAAGAATATGGGTGTCGCCGAGGTAACCAGTTTTGTCGCCGCAATCATTCAAGCGACTCAATTTGGGGTGAGTATTGCCAAAGTGTTGCGCATTCAGGCCGAGCAAATGCGCATCCAGCGCCGGCAGCGCGCCGAGAAAAAAGCGCAAGAAGCCCCCATCAAAATGCTATTCCCGATGGTGTTTTTGATTTTCCCATCCCTGTTTATCGTGTTGCTGGGCCCTGCCGTTCTCCAAATTCTTGATTCAGGTGTAATAGGCATTTTTTAATGCGCGTTACGAATCAATCAAAAAACACCGTGTTGGCCGACCGTTGCATCGTGGCAAACACCTTTCTTTCGCGGTTGAAAGGCTTGCTGGGCACATCGTCCCTTTCGCAGGGAGAGGGGTTGCTGCTGGTCGGCGAAAAAAGCATCCACACGTTTTTTATGGCTTATCCCATTGATGTGGTGTATATCAACGCCGAAAAAACGGTCATCCGCCTTGACCGGAATCTCGTCCCAAACCGAATTGGAAAACATTCGGCGCAGTCGGCCTATATTTTAGAATTGCCGGTGGGTGTCATCAACAGCAGCCGCACCGATATCGGCGACCAACTACAATTTTCAGTTGAATAACCTTTTATGACAATGATGTCGTCTGTTGTTTCGGCATACAACGCATTTTTAGATTTTCTATATCCGCCGGAATGTGTCATCTGCCACACCCCGGGCACGTTTTTATGCGCCGATTGTCTGGCAACCATCGAACCCATCACCGAACCCAAATGCGCGGTGTGCGGCTATCCCCTGCCCCACAGCGATGCCTCGTGCCCACAATGCCGGCGATATCCGGTGGAAGCGCTTGACGGCGTGCGCTCGGTGGCATTGTTTCATTCCGGTGTATTACGCGAAGCCATCCATAAATTCAAATACGAAAATATGGAAATTTTGGGAAAATCCCTTGCCCCATTGCTCACAACTTGCTATACTATCAATCAAATGAAAGCTCAGGTAATCGTACCGGTTCCATTACACACATCGCGCCACAAACAGCGGGGGTACAATCAGTCGGCAGTACTTGCTGATTATATGGCTGCCGAACTCAACCTGCCGGTGGATACTGTGTCGCTCGTCAGGCAACGGCGCACCAAACCGCAAATGAGCCTGAGCGCCGCCCAGCGACAACTCAATGTTGCCGATGCGTTCGTCTGCCGCACCGGTACGATTTCAGGAAAAGCAGTGTTGCTTATTGACGATGTTTGCACAACCGGAGCCACGCTCGACGCGTGTGCTGCTGCGTTAAAACGCGCTGGGGCACTATCTGTCAACGCGCTAACGCTGGCGCGCGCCGAATAGCACGCGCTCCGGTTTTAAATCCTTACTTTAGAAAGGAGTAATATTATGGCACTGGTTCTTACCGGAAAGAACATGAATCTCTATGAGGATACCAAAGCCTATATAGAGAAAAAGGTGAGCAAATTTGACCGATTCCTGCCCGATATTCTCGATACACGGGTAGAAATCTCGAAAGAAGCCACCAAAAGCAGCCAGGATAGATTTATCGCGGAGATTACGGTACAGACCAAACGCAAAATCCTTCGCGCCGAAGAACGGAGCCACGATTTACGCATTGCAATCGACAACGCCGTGAATAAATTGAACAGTCAGATTGCCCGTTTGAAAGGCAAACGCAAAACACGCTGGCAGGCAAAGGAATCTATCCGCACTGAGGATATTCCGGTTGTATCAGATGAGGTATGGGACCAAATTGAAGATGAGACGAATCGCAAAATTGTTCGCGTGAAACAATTCTCGGTTATCCCGATGAATGAAGACGAAGCCGTCGAACAAATGCAACTGCTATCGCACGATTTCTTTGTTTTCTATAACGCCGATTTGGGGCGCATCAACGTGCTGTACCGCCGCGGTGACGGCAACTACGGCCTGCTCGACCCGGTTGTTGCCTAAGCGAACGTGAAGCAATCAAAAAAAGAGCCGCCAGGTTTTGGCGGCTCTTTTTCAGTTATCCAACTATTCCAAAATCCACGGTTCGAGCGCACGTTGGTAATCAACGATATCATCGCCAAACCAAAGGGCGATTTCAGCTTTTGCCGTGTCTGGGCCATCCGAGGCGTGAACCAAATTGCGGCCGATTTCCATCCCGAAGTCACCGCGAATGGTGCCCGGTGCGGCATCGAGCGGATTGGTCGCGCCCACCACATTTCGTGCCATTTGGATGGCGTTTGGCCCTTCCAAAACCATCGCCACCACCGGCGATGCGGTGATATACTCGATTAAACTTTTGAAAAACGGGCGTTCTTTGTGTACTGCATAATGCTCTTCTGCCAAAGAAAGGGGAACCTGCAAAAATTTCATCGCGACAATTTTCAATCCGTGTTGTTCAAATCGAGAAATGATTTGCCCAACCAGTTGCCGCTGAACAGCATCGGGTTTTAAAATAATGAATGTCTTTTCCACAATTATCGTATCTCCTATTTTGATGGTTCATCTTTTATAACAGATAGCCCACCGGTTGACAAATTTTACATCAAACCATGAAAAAACCCGCCCGAAGGCGGGTTAGTTGATGCAAAAAAGTTTACAGTTTTCGCAATGCAGCTTTGTATGATTGGAAGGCTTTGTTCAGTTGCCCTAATCGGGTTTGCGCATCGCCCAGTGTTTCAAATATTGCCGGGTTATCCGCATACGCATCGAGATGGGCAGTTAATGTGTCCACAATCGCTTCCAAATTTTCAGATTTTTCAATCATTGTGCCGAAACTCTGCAACGCCTCTTCGACCTGACCAACTTTCAGCGCATTTTCAGCGGTAGCGAACAACTCATCTGCTGACTCGGCGACCACCGGTTCAACTTCTACCGGTTGTTCAACCGGTTCGGCAGCGATTTCTACAGTTTCCGCCGCTCGCTCTGCCGGTTCGACTTCCTCCGGCGTTTCCATTGTTGGTTCAGCAGCAACCTCCGTCACTGCTTCTGCCTCCACTTCCGCTTCAGCCGTCAGCCAGTCGGGTGTTTCTTCCACCTCAGCTTCCGTTTCTTCCACTTCCGCTTCGGCCGTCAACCAGTCGGGCGTTTCTTCCGCCTCGACTTCCGCTTCTTCCACTTCCGCCTCAGCCGTCAGCCAGTCGGGCGTTTCTTCCACCTCGGCTTCCGCTTCTTCAACCGAGGCTTCTTCGGTGTCAGTCTCTGCCACAACCGCTTCAGATTCCTCTGTCCACAGTTCTTCGCCTTCTTGCAGCCAATCGGGCAATTCTTCGTCGTCAAAAACTATATCTTCGGCGACAACCTCTGCTTCACTCACCGGCTCTTCGATAATGCTTTCGTCTGCCAACCACGATGGCACTTCAGTATCGACCTCGCCTGTGTCTGCGGTAACATCTTCTTTTAACCAGTCGGGTAATTCTTCAGCAACAACCATGTCATCTTCCACGACTGCATCTGCCATTTCAGCCGTGTCAACTTCTATGGCGGGTTCGATATCTGCCACCTCGGTTTCGGTTTCGTCGCTCAACCAGTCCGGGACTGTTTCTTCTGCTTCCGGCAACTGGTCTTCTTTCAACCAGTCGGGCAATTCTTCTTTCGCTATTTCAGCCTCAACTTCTGCGACCGGTTCTGCCGCCACGGGTTCTTCCTCTGCCGGTTCGATAACACTTTCATCACCCAACCACGATGGCGTCTCGGTGTCAACCGCTCCGGTATCGGCAATTGAATCATCCTTCAACCAATCGGGCAACGCTTCATCCACTGATTCGGCGGCATCGGCAACCGGTTCTGCCGTTTCGGTGGGTGCGCCCGGAATATCCGATGCGGCAGCGATGATACTCTCATCGCTCAACCACGATGGCGTCTCTGCGCCCATCTCCGGCACAGATTCATCTTTCAGCCAATCGGGCAGTTCATTTTCGATAACCATGCCATCATCAACCGCTTCAGCGGCAGGTTCTTCGATGGTGACATTTTCCTCATTCAACCATTCGGGCGGTTCAGTCTCCATTTCGGGAGTCGCTTCCGATTCGACAGCCGGTTCTGCGCTGGCCACAGGTTCGGCATCGGCAGCCGCCAAGCGTTTGGCAGATTCATCGGCGGTGGCTTGCATCCAATCTCTCACCGACATATCTTCTGCGCCTTCGGGGCGTTCTTCAGGCACATCTTCCAGCGAAACGCCTTCTTCTGCCAGAATTTTCTCCCACAGTTCTTTGCCCACGGCTTCCTCTGTCTCGTCGGTTACAGTTTCCGGTTCGACAGTTTCATCAATCGAAATTGACGCGTCTGCTTCGGTTTCAACAGCCGATGGCTCTTCTGCCGTGGATTCAACAGCCGATTCAGTCAGCCCTTCTACGCCTTCTTCCGCTTCGAGTTCTATTTCTTCCAACTCGAAAGGTTCGGCGGGCACATCTTGCAGCCACGGTGGCAGCTCGTCAATATCTGCCACGGTTTCTTCCGGCAGGTCACTCTGCGACACAGGTTTCGACTTTGCCGCCGGCGCTTCACCGCGAATTTCTTTTAGCCAATCGGGCAAGTCATCTTCCGGCATCGGTTGGGGGTTGGGATTTTCTTGATCAACCGTCATGGGTTCACCTACTTTTTAACTGGGTGGCAGTGCCACTTTTCCTAACGTACCATATTACCTATTATGCCCTGATTTTCGCAAAATGTCAATCCGGCGCAACATTATGTCATGATAAAGCCGTGTGGCACTGATTTTACGCAATTTTGGGGGTTGGTGGTAAAATTATTGTTTATGATGTTGACTTTTTGGGTGAGGATGTATGGCTCGAGATAAAATTGTGGTGCGGGGCGCCCGCGAACACAACCTAAAAAATGTTTCGCTGGAAATTCCGCGCGATAAACTGGTGGTTATTACCGGATTGTCCGGGAGCGGCAAAAGCAGTTTGGCATTCGATACTATTTATGCCGAAGGGCAGCGGCGGTATGTGGAATCGCTGTCGGCGTATGCCCGCCAATTTTTGGGGCAGATGGAAAAACCGGATGTTGACCAAATTGACGGGCTCAGTCCCGCCATCGCCATCGAACAGCGCAGCAGCAGTTACAACCCCCGTTCGACGGTCGGCACGGTGACGGAAATTTACGATTACCTGCGATTGCTGTTTGCTCGCGTGGGCACACCCCACTGCCCCACCTGCGGGCGCGAAGTGAACCAGCAGTCGGCACAGCAAATTGTGGATGCCATTCTGGAAAAAGCGAACGGCAGCCGGGTGATGATTTTGGCGCCGGTGGTGAAAGACCGCAAAGGCACACACCAATCGGTTTTCGATGAGATTCGGCGCGCGGGATTTGTGCGGGTGCGGGTGGATGGCTACCTGCGCGAAATTGACGAAATTTTTGAGCTTGACCGCAACGCGCTGCACACCATCGAAGTGGTGGTTGACCGGCTCATCATTCGCCGCGCCGAAAACGGCGACGACACCCTGCCCGCCCGCATCGCCGATTCGGTGGAAACCGCGCTAAAACTGGGCGACGGCGTGCTCATCGTCACCGATGTGACCGACCGCGACCACCCCTTCGATACGCTGTTCAGCGAGCATTTCGCCTGCGTACACTGTGGCACCAACCTGCCTCCCATCGAACCGCGCACGTTCAGTTTTAACAGTCCGCACGGCGCTTGCCCCACTTGCGGCGGGCTGGGCGTCAAACCGGAACTCGACCCCGACCTGATTTTCAACCGCCCGGAACTGGCGCTGGCAAACGGCGCGGTGCGTCCGTGGGCGAAAGAGACAAAAAATAACAAAAACAGCTATTACCAGCAACTCCTCCGCGCTGTGGCCAAACAGTACAATATCCCCATGAACGTGCCCGTGCGCGAACTGTCGCACGCGCAGAAGGATATCATTCTGTATGGCGGCAAACCGGGCGATAAAATCACCCTCACCCAAATTCACCCCGACAAAACCACCACCACATACCAAACCACATTTGAGGGCGTCATCCCCAATTTGAAACGGCGTTATCAAGAAACAGACAGCGATGCCGTCAAAAGCGACATCGAGCAATATATGTCGCCGCGGGTGTGCCCCACCTGCAACGGGCAGCGATTGCGCCCGGAAGCGCTCGCCGTGACCATTGATGGTAAATCCATCAGCGACATTGCCGCGCTGTCCATCACCCGGCAAGCGGAATGGATTCGCAAACTGGGTGATTTTCCCGATTTTTCGCGCCGCCAAACGGCGGTGGCATCGCCCATTTTAAAGGAAATCGAAAAACGCCTGCGGTTCCTGATTGATGTCGGGCTGGACTATCTGTCGCTCGACCGCGCTACCGGCACGCTATCCGGCGGCGAAGCGCAGCGTATCCGGCTGGCGACACAAATCGGCTCGCAATTGATGGGCTGTCTGTACATTTTGGATGAACCGTCCATCGGCTTGCACCAGCGCGATAATGCCCGGCTGATAAAAACGCTGCAAAATTTGCGAGATTTGGGGAACACGGTGCTGGTGGTCGAACATGATGAAGACACCATGCGCGCCGCCGATTGGCTGGTGGATATGGGCCCCGGCGCGGGCGAACACGGCGGCGAAGTGGTTTTCAGCGCCGATACCGAAACATTTCTGCGCGAATCGCCCAGCGAAACCGCGCAATTTCTGCGCGGCGAAAAATCCATCCCCGTGCCCGCCGTGCGCCGTCCGGGCAACAGTCGATTTTTAACGCTGCGCGGCGCACGCGAAAACAACCTGAAAAACATCACCGTCCATTTTCCGCTGGGAACGTTTACCTGTGTCACGGGGGTCAGCGGCAGCGGCAAAAGCAGTTTGGTCATCGACATTTTACAGCGAAAGTTGGCGCAGCACATGTATCGCGCCAAAGCCAAACCGGGCGCATTCGATTCGCTGGACGGGTTGGAATATCTGGATAAAGTCATCAACATCGACCAAAGCCCCATCGGGCGCACCCCGCGCAGCAACCCCGCCACGTATGTGGATGTGTTCACCCCGCTGCGCAATCTGTATGCCAGCCTGCCCGAAAGCAAATTGCGCGGCTACAGCCCGGGACGATTCAGTTTTAATGTGAAGGGCGGCCGCTGCGAGGCGTGTCAGGGTGCGGGCATCATTCAAATTGAAATGCAATTTCTGCCCGATGTGTACGTGCCGTGCGAAGTGTGCAACGGTTTGCGCTACAACCGCGAAACGCTGCAAATCAAATATAAAGGCAAATCCATCGCCGAAGTGCTGGACATGACGGTGGCGCAGGCGCTCGATTTCTTCAGCAACATTCCGGCGATTCGGCGCAAGTTGGAAACGCTGCAAAAAGTTGGATTGGGGTATGTTCGGCTGGGGCAGCCTGCCACCACCCTTTCCGGCGGCGAAGCGCAGCGCATCAAATTGAGCAAAGAATTGGCGCGGCGTTCGACAGGCAAAACGCTGTACATTTTGGATGAACCGACCACCGGATTGCATTTTTCGGATGTGGAGCGGCTGCTGGGGGTATTGCACCGGCTGGTGGACAGAGGAAACACCGTCATCGTGATTGAACACAATTTGGATGTCATCAAATCGGCGGATTGGGTGATAGATTTAGGCCCCGAAGGGGGCGACGGCGGCGGAGAAGTGGTTGTCGCCGGAACACCGGAGGCGGTCGCCGCGGAACCGCGAAGTTACACCGGCCGATGGCTGAAACCGCTCATCGGCGGTTAAACCGGATGCGCCGGACGATATGACACGGCTCAGAATAAAAAAAGCCTGCCACAATATGCGACAGGCTTTTTGTTTTTGAAACAGTGCTATCCGCCCAGCTCGCCGCCGGTGATGCGCCATACCAAATAAATGCGCTGCACGGCTGTAAAATTGGTAAAAATTGCCAACAGCCACAGCACAATCAAAAGTTGATTGAAAACCAGCCCGATGACCAACAACCCCACGCGCTCAAAACGGGTGAGCAGGCCTTGTTTCAAATCCACGCCGATACCTTCGGCGCGGGCGCGGGCATAACTGACCATCAGCGACCCGACAATCGTCATATAAATTAAAATCAATTCGGTTTGCGCACCCTGCCCCACCAAAAAGATGAACAACCCCAAAAATATTGTCGCTTCTGAAAAACGGTCAAGTGTGGAATCAAGAAATGCGCCAAACCGGCTGGTGCGATCCATTGTGCGTGCCAGCGTGCCGTCAATCGCGTCAAAACCGGCAGCAAGCAATATCAACAAGCCGCCCAATTGCAGATGTCCGTTCGCAATTACCACCGCAACGCCAACCGTCAGCAGAAAGCCAATGACGGTGATGACATTCGGCGAGATGCCTGTCCAACCGATAAACCGCGCCAACGGTTCAATAAAAAAGCGTGTATATTTTCGAGCCAAATCTGATAGCATGGTAAAGTCCTCAACGAATAATTATCATTGCAATAGTACCTAATTCCGCAGGGAACGCAAAAATCAGCACGTGCTTTTGTTTTTCGCTTGCCTTGAATTTTTGTTTGTGCTACCATGTTATTGATGACGTTTTTTGAACAATAGGGGATATTTTCGGTGTCTTCCACCATCCACAGTTTAACTGACCGCACTCAGAAGGATTTAGCGTTTCAGCAGTGGCTGAGCGATATCTCGCCTCGCCTGAAACAATCGACGGCAGCGCTATTGTCTCCGGCACAGCAGGCAGAATGGCTGGCATTGTTAAACACGGCCGGTACGCGACAGGAAATCTTTCCCATTCTGGTGAAATTACGGCTGCCGCTGGCAGTCATCGCCCAACTTTTTGAAAAAACGTCCGCTCTGCTCCCCGAACACAACCCCGATTATTGGCGACACTTGTCTCAATTGCAAACCCAGATTATGCGCGTTTTGGGTGAAGCATCAAATGTATCGACCCATCATCAGCGCATCGGAATGCTTTCAAAATTGCCGGGTTTGGTGCAAGATTTTGCATCCTCCAACCAAATGCTGGAAACAATTGCGTCGCTATTATCTGAAATTTTTTACAACGCTTCGATAAATATTTTTCTGAGCCATGCCGCCATTGGCACATTGAGCCTAAAAGTTGCCAACTGGCAAGGCCCCACCCCCACCGAAGCCGACAAAGCTTCGTTTGCCCGAACCGCCACCGGCAGCACCGGCGCGGTCAAATCGGCGCTGATGTCTCGCACGCCGCAAATTGCCCATGCCGTATCATATCCCCTGCCGCAAAAACTCCCGGCCGTGCGCGAAGAATTGGCTGCCCCAATGGTAAAAGACGGCAACGTGCTGGGCATCATTCATGTCCTCAATCACGGTTCGCAACCATATACCCTCACCGATTTGTCTTTTTTGGATGCAGTCGCCAGCGAATTGACGCTCATGCTCGACTCTGCCGATATGCAATCGATATTGGCGCATCAAACCAAAGAAAAACAAATTCTGCTGGAAGCCAACGCGGCTTTGAGTAGCAGCGATATGGGGAATACCGCCATCAAAACTCTGGCGGCCAAAATCACCGAAGCGTTGGCGGTGGGAGCGTGTGTCATATCGCGCTGGAATGATGCAGCACAAACATTCACCGCCGTCGCCGAATATGTGGCGGAGTCGCCGGCAACAGCACGCCGCACATGGCGAAATTTACAGCACCCCATCCCCATCGCCGATGACCCCATCGGCAAGCAAGTGTGGTACACCCGCGAACCGTTTTCGCAACGAAGCACGACCCCACGCTATACCGCGCCGCTCACTCGCAATAACTGGCGGCGGTACGGCTGGAACAGCGTTTTGGCCGTTCCCATCATCAACCAAAGCCAGTTCATCGGCCTGCTGGAAGTGTATGACCACAGCATGCAGCGCACGTTTTCTACCGATGAAATTCAGCTGATGCAGGCATTTGCCCACCAAACATCCATCATCTTCAACCAACTTGATTTATTGCAAGCCACACAACAACGATTGATGGAGGTCAGTACACTTTATTCGCTCTCGCGAGAAATCATTTCGACATCGCCATTGAAACTGAATACTCTGCTCGATAATATCGTTTCGACCGTGAAACAAATTGTTGACTGCCGAGCATGCGTGCTTTTTTTGCTCGATGATAGTGGTAAATATCTTGAAATTAAGGCAGCAACCGGCATCAAAAAACAATGGAAAGACCGTGCTCGTCTGGCTGTGGGCGAAGGTGCCGCCGGTACAGCCGTGGCAGAACGGCGCACGGTATATGTTCCCGACACACTGGCCGACCCCGATTTTATCTTTTTTGACCACAGCATTCGTTCGCTGGTGGTGGTTCCACTTATCTTTCAGGAAGAGGTTATCGGTGCGATAAATCTCGACGACACCAAACCCAACGCTTTCGGCGAAGCGCAGGAAAAATTGTTGAGTATCGCCGCCAACCACGCCGCCATTGCCATTCAAAATGCGCGGCTCTTCCAAAAACTCTCCACCGAAGAACACCGAACGCGGGCCATCATTGAACACATGGCAGATGGTATTTTGTTAATTAACCGCGATGGCAGTATCATCACTGTAAATTCTGCTTTGAGCCGTATGGTGGGCATTCGCAGCGGCGCGATGCTGGGCAAAAACATTCACAGTACCAACCTGCATCCCGCGTTAAAAGCGATTTCTGCCCCGCTGCAGAGAGACCGTCACACCGGGCACCTTGCCAGCACGGTGACACTGCCGGGCGAAACCGGTACAACACTGCGCATCATCGCCACCCCGGTAACCAACGAGCGGGGGCAGCTGCTCGGCGAAGTCCGTTTGCTGCACGATATCACCCGTGAGCGCCATCTGGAGCAGCTTAAGGACGATTTCATCTCGACCATCTCGCACGAATTGCGCACGCCCCTTTTCTCGATTCAGGGATTCGTGCGCCTCATTTTGAACGGTGATGTGCCCGATGAAAAAACCCAGCGCGAATTTTTAACCATCATCGAGCGGCAAGCAGACCATTTGGCAGAACTGGTTTCAAATTTGCTTGATTTGAACCGAATTTCATCGAATGCGCTGCAATTAAACCTCGAACCGGTAGACCTGAACGACATTCTGGCGCAGACAATTCGGCAATTGCAGGGGTTTTCGCGCAAAAAGAAAGTGCAGGTCGGAATAAAATTGCCTGCTTCACTGCCCCTCATTCAGGGTGATGCAACGCGGCTGCGGCAAGTTTTCACCAATTTAATTGGCAACGCCATAAAATTCACACCGCAGAACGGCCGCGTTTTTGTGCAGGCAAAGGCTCACAACAACAGCGTGCTCATCAGCGTTACCGATACCGGCATCGGCATCCCCGCCGAAGAACTGGAACGTATTTTCGGGAAGTTTTATCAGGTAGAAGAACATAGTACCCGTTCTGCTGAAGGAAGCGGCTTGGGATTACATATTGCCCGCCAACTGGTCGAGCGGCATCACGGAAAAATTTGGGCACAAAGTGAATTGGGAAAAGGGAGCACATTTTTCGTTCAGCTACCCATTGCAGCCAACCAACAACTAACACGCAGGAGTGTAACACATGAGCACCATCCTAGTAATTGATGATGATGTAAATGCCTTAAAATTATTGGGTTACACGCTGCGAAAAGCGGGGTTTAACATCCTGTTGGCGCAAAATGGGTTCGAGGGCCTCAGCAAAGCAGAGGAACACATTCCTGATTTGATTGTCTCTGACCTGATGATGCCGCGTATGGATGGTTACGAAGTGACCCGCCGGTTGCGCGCCAATCCCAAAACACAACATATCCCCATTATCATTCTCACAGCCAAATCGCAAGTGCAAGATAAAGTCGCCGGGTTCGAAGCGGGGGCCAACGATTATGTGACCAAACCGGTGATGCCCGCCGAACTCATTGCGCGCATCAAAGCACAATTGGCCGCCCGCCCGGTTACCACAGCGACCGGCACGCTCAAAGCCCGTGCACGGCTCATCGGCTTTGTGGGCGCAAAAGGTGGTGTCGGGTTGACCACGCTGCTGGTCAATACCGGGCTGGCGCTGCAAAAATCGGGGAAGAAGGTTTTGCTCGCCGATTTTAAATCGGCCGGGGGCAACGTGTGCCAGATGTTGGGACACGCCACCAACAACGATTTGCTCACAATTTTGCGCAACCCCAACGCGCCCATTCTGCCGGACGACATCGGCCGTGCCATGATGCGGCACGCCAGCGGACTGACCATGCTGCCACCGATACATGGCGTTTATGCTCGCTACCACCCACTTGACGCCAAACAGGCCAAGGCCATCCTCAATATCGTCGATGCCAACGTCGATTATGTTTTCATCGACTTGGGTTCGGCGATGACGCAAGCCGTTACCGCCGCCCTGAAAATGTGTCATCAAGTGTGTATCGTCACCGAACCGAATCTTCTCGCCTTTGACCAAACGCGGCGCATCACCCAGTACCTTTCCGATGTGGGTTTGAACACAAACAATCTGGGGGCTGTATTGGTCAATCGAAGCCGCACCGGACACGGTTTTACCCTGTCCCAAATCAAAGAAATCCTCAAACTGGATGTCTGGGGCATTATCTCGCCCGTGCCTGAGTTGGCGCATCAAGCTATGCAGGCAAAAACTACCATGATTGAACTCCAACCCGACCACATCGTGTCGCAGCAATTTGAACAATTGGTGCCGACATTTACATCTACCACTTAGAAAGGACTTTTCGGTATTATGACCGATTTTAGTGCACAAATTGAAACCGCAAGCCAAATTTTACGCGATGCATCGTATGCCATTGCCCTGACCGGTGCCGGCATCAGCACCCCCTCCGGTATCCCCGACTTTCGCAGTCCCGGTTCCGGGTTGTGGAATCAAGTCAACCCAATGGATGTTGCCTCGATTATCGCTTTCCGCCAGCATCCCGAAGCATTTTACAATTGGGTGCGTCCGCTATCGAAAAAAATTCTGGATGCGAAACCAAATCCGGCCCATTATGCCCTGGCCCAACTCGAAGCCGCCGGAAAACTCGAAACCATCATCACCCAAAATATCGATGGTTTGCATCAAGCCGCTATGAGCAAACACGTGCTGGAAGTTCACGGGCATACGCGCAGCGCGACCTGCGTGCGCTGCTACAAATCATTCGATGCCGAACCGATTATGCGCGCATTGATGAATGGCGACGCCGTACCAACGTGCGACGTTTGCGGTGGCCCGCTCAAACCGGATGTCATTTTGTTTGGCGAACAATTGCCCGTTCACCCGCTGTTTGAAGCGCGACATGCCGCTGCCCGCGCCGATGTGATTCTAGTGGTAGGCTCGTCATTAGAGGTTGCGCCAATTTCTGAATTGCCATTGGATGCGCTGAATCACGGCGCACAACTCATCATCGTCAATTTTCAGCCGACATATCTGGACAGCCGTGCCGCAGTGGTCATCCACAATGAGGTCACCGAAGTTTTGCCCGAAATTGCCCGCAGAGTTATCGCGGATTGATCCATCTCCACAAAAACAAAAAACGGCCGAGCCAATAACGCCCGGTCGTTTTTTTTCATGGCGACACGCTGTGTCACCATGTTTTTTTATGCAGCA